>JADLGX010000451.1 GCA_020849095.1 Candidatus Eiseniibacteriota bacterium | reverse complement strand
CCTTCGAAACGTCCCATCGAATAGGCACCTCAACATCGCCAGGGAAAGGCCCGGTCACTTCATGCCCCGTCCGCTCGTCCTCATCCTCGACTTCGGGTCGCAGTACACGCAGCTGATCGCGCGCCGCGTGCGCGAGCTGGGCGTGTACTCCGAAATCATTCCCGGAACCGCGAAGCTCGCCGAGATCAAGGCGCGCAAGCCCGACGCGCTCATCCTGTCCGGCTCGCCGGCCAGCGGCTACCGCGCCGCGGCGCCGCTGCCCGACGCGGGGATCTACGCGCTCGGCAAGCCGATGCTCGGCATCTGCTACGGCTTCCAGGTGACCCAGCAGCTCATGGGCGGCGAGGTGAGCAAGGCGAAGCACGCCGAGTACGGCGTCGCCACGTTCGTGCAGGACGGCAAGTCGCCCCTGTTCAAGGGCGTGCCGAAGCGCTTCAAGGCCTGGATGAGCCACGGCGACGAAGTGAAGGCGCTGGGACCCGGGTGGCTGCGCGTGGCGCACACCACCAACTGCGCGTTCGCCGCCGCGCGCCATCGCACGCTGCCTTTTCACCTGATCCAGTTCCATCCCGAGGTGGTGCACTCGCCGTGGGGCAAGCAGGTGCTGTCCAACTTCCTGTTCGGGATCGCCGGGCTGAAGGACGGCTGGACCATGCAGCACTTCGTGCGCGACGCCATTCGCGAGATCCGCGCCCAGGTCGGCGACGGACACGTGCTGTGCGGGCTGTCGGGCGGAGTGGACTCCACCGTGGCCGCCACGCTGCTGCACCGCGCGATCGGCGACCGGCTCGTGTGCGTGCTGGTGGACCACGGCCTCATGCGCCTGAACGAGGCCGACGAAGTGCGCCGCGAGCTGGGCGAGAAGCGCGGGCTGAACCTGCGCGTCGTGGACGCGCGCAAGCGCTTCCTGTCCGAACTCGCCGGCGTCTCGGATCCCGAGCGCAAGCGCAAGATCATCGGCAAGGAGTTCATCACCGTCTTCGATCGCGAGGCCAGGAAGATCGGCAGCGTCGAGTTCCTGGCTCAGGGAACCCTGTACCCCGACGTGATCGAGTCGGCCTCGGCCGGCCACGGCGCCCAGGTGATCAAGTCGCACCACAACGTGGGCGGGCTGCCCGCGCGCATGAAGCTCAAGCTGGTCGAGCCGCTCAAGTGGCTGTTCAAGGACGAGGTGCGCGAACTCGGCCGGGCGCTGGGTCTGCCGGAGCACCTGGTGGACCGTCATCCGTTCCCCGGGCCGGGCCTCGCGGTGCGGGTGCTGGGCGCGATCACCGAGCCGGACCTGGACGCGCTGCGTCAGGCCGACGCCATCTTCCTCGAGGAGCTGCGCCGCGCGAAGTGGTACGGGCGCACGTGGCAGGCGTTCGCGGTGTTGCTGCCCGTGCGCACGGTGGGCGTGAAGGGCGACGAGCGCAGCTACGAAAAGGTGCTCGCGCTGCGCGCGGTGGACAGCGTGGACGGCATGACCGCCGACTGGACGCGCCTGCCGCACTCCCTGCTGGCGCGCGCGGCGAGCCGCATCGCCAACGAGGTGCGCGGGGTCAATCGCGTCGTGTTCGACATCACGAGCAAGCCTCCCTCGACGATCGAGTGGGAGTGACGGCCCTGCGCGCGCTCGGGCTGGCCACGGCGCTGGCGTTGGCCGCTGCGGCGGGTGTGGCCGGGGCGGCGTCCGCCGTGCCGCTGCGCGGCGACGGCCCGGCCGCCGCCGACTCGGGGCGTGTCGTCTGGGAGCGCCGGCTCGTGTTCGCGGCGCGCGCCGACTCGCTGCCGAGCGACAGCGCGGCATGGGCGGAAGCGGTGCGGCGGCTGGAAGGGCGGGGGCTGGTCGCGGCGGCGTGCGCGCGCCGGCTCGCGTTCGCGCAGCTGGCGGCGGGCGATTCCACGAGCGCCGATTCGCTGCTCGCGCTGCCGTCGCTCGCGTATTCGCCGTGGGCGTGGAGCGCCTGTGAGCGCCGGGCCCGGCTCGCGCTCGCGCGTGGCGACCACGCGCGGGCGGGGCGCCTGCTCGACGCGGCGGTGCGCGAGGGCTGGCCCGACGGCGAGCGCGCGCAGTGGCTGGCGCTGCGTTCCGAAGTGGCGCTGGCGGTCTCGGACAGCGCCGAGGCCGAAGTGCTCGCGCGCCAGCTGGTGCGCGTCTATCCCTCGAGCGGCGCCGCGGCGCGCGGCATCCGCATGCTCGAGGCGCTCGCCGAGGCGTCGGGCGATTCGCTCGCGGTGTCCGACCTGCGGCTGGCGGGCGAATCCGAGGCTCTGCGCGCCATGCGCAGCGGCGCGATCGCGCGCTTCCGCCGCGTGCTCGCGCGCAGCACGGGCCCCGAGCGCCATCGCGACGCGCTGCGGCTGGCCGAGATGCTGCTCACCGCGCGCATGCCGCTCGCGGCGCGCGGCGGCGCGGAGACGGCGCGCCGCGCCGCGGACGACGACACCGGGCGCTCGCGCGCGCGTTTGCTGCAGGCCCGTGCCCTGCGCGCGGCGGCCTCGGTCGATTCGGCGCTCGCGATCTACGCGGACCTCGGCGCGCACGCGCCCACCTCCGCCATTCGCGCGGTCGCGTGGTGGGAGTACGCGCGCGAGGCGCAGGACCGCTCGCGCTGGGCGGAGGCCCGCCGCGGGTTCGTGCGCGTGGCGCAGGCGGGCGATCGCCGCTCCGACGACGCGCGCTTCCTGGCCGCGCTCATGCAGCTGGCCGCCGGCGATCCCGACTCGGCGGCGGCGGCGTGGCGCAACTCCTCCGGCGAGTCGTCGCGCTTCTGGTACGCCGTCGCCATCCGCGGCGCCGACCGCGCGCGCGGCGACTCGCTGCTGCGCGCGATCGCGCGCAAGCCCGGGTTCTCGTTCTATCGCGCGGCGGCACGCGACACGCTGCGGGAGTTCGCCTGGCACGAGCAGGTGGCGGCGGACTCGCTGCCCTCCGGCGCGGCGGGACGCGCGCTCGACGCCGTGCGCGCGCTGGCCGGGGCCGGACTGGCGGAGGACGCGGGCCAGCTGCTGGCGCGGTTCTTCGCGGGCGACCAGCGGCTCGCCGGGGCGGAGGGCCCGCTCTCGCCGCACGAGTGGCTGGCGTGCGCGCGAACCGCCTACGCGCTCGGCCAGGTGGCGCTCGGCACGCGCATCGCCGAACGCGCGTTCTCGGACGCGGCGAACGACTCGGTCCAGTGGAGCATCGTGCCGTGGGCCTATCCGCCGGCGTTCGCGCCCGAAGTGATCGCGGCCGAGACGCTGGGGGTGGAACGCGCGCTCACATGGGGGCTGATGCGCCAGGAGAGCCGGTTCGATCCGCGCGCTCGCTCGAGCAGCGACGCGCTGGGGCTGGCGCAGCTCAAGCTGTCCACGGCGGGCGACGTGGCGCGCTGGCTTCGGGAGCCCGCGCCCACCGAGAGCGTGCTGTTCGAGCCCGGTGTCTCGGTGCGCTACGGCGCGCGCTATTTCGCGCACATGCTGTCGCGGTTCGGCGGTTCGCCGCCCGTGGCGCTGGTGGGGTACAACGCGGGGCCCAACGCCATGCGCGCGGACTGGCGCGAGCTGCTCGCGCGCGGGGGAGACGCGCTCTTCTGCGAGCTCGGCACCAACGCGGACTCGCAGGACTACGCCCGGCGGATCACGGGCTTTCGGCAGGCGTACCGGGTGTTCGCCCCGCGCGAAGTGGGACAGGTCTGGTAGTTTGGCGCCCATGAGCGCTCCGCAACCGTACCCGACCGATCCCCTGGAACCGCTGCGCTCGCCCGGCTGGCTGGCCGAGGCGAGGCGCAAGGCCATCCATCTGGGAATGATCATCCTGCCGCTGGAGCTGGTGTTCGAGTGGCTGCCGTGGCCGCGCGGCAAGCACCAGTTCGCGCTGCTGTTCGTGCTGCTCACGCTGGGCGCGATCGTGCTGGACCTGTTCCGCCTGCACGAGCAGCGCGTGCGCGCGTTCTTCCGCAGCTTCTTCGGCGAGATGATCCGCGAGCACGAGCAGCTCAGCCTGCTCGGCAGCACCTACCTGCTGCTCGCCGCGCTGCTCGCGATCGAGATCTTTCCGCAGCCCATCGCGGCGGCCGCGCTGGGCTTCACCGTGCTCGGGGACGCGTTCGGCGCCCTGGTGGGCCGCGCCTACGGGCGCCACCGCTTCTTCAACAAGTCGCTCGAAGGAGCGGCCGGGTGCCTGGCCGCCTGCCTCGTCTGGGCGCTCGTGCCCGGTCTGGCCGGCCAGGTGCCGTGGAACGTGCTGGCGGTGGGAGCGCTGGTCGCCACCCTCGTCGAGATGCTCCCGATTCCGCTCGACGACAACCTCGGCATCACGCTCGCCTCGGGCTACGCCATGAAGCTGCTGGTGGTCGGAGCCTAGCCTCTTCGATGGCCGCCATCT
>JADLGX010000450.1 GCA_020849095.1 Candidatus Eiseniibacteriota bacterium | reverse complement strand
TCGGCAGGTTGTTCATGTAGCTGGCGAGGATCACCGGCGCGCTCCAGTTGGACGCCGATGTATCCGCCGGACTCCCGCCCGGAGCCAGCTCGATGAACCGGATGGTGGTCTCCCCGAACTCACCGGGAGGCGAGCCGGCGTTCGTGAACATCAGCCGCCAGCGGTCGCCCGTGCCGTTCGCCGAGAACATGTGCGGCCCCTCGAGCTGCGGGATGCCCGTGACCCTGCGGAGCGTCTTGGGGAAGTAGCCCAGGTCATTCCAGTCATTCACGCTGCCGGAGTCGCTGCGCGCCACACCCACCGCCATCGCGCCTCGATTCAGCCGGGCGTCGATGGAATCGTGGGCGCCGTAGTACATGAGCAGGCAACCCGGATGCTCCGGGTCGTGCATCACGAAGGCGTCGCGGAACTGCGTCTGCCCGCCGTACACGGGCGGGTCCGGCACCGCCCACTTGGTGTCGCGCGCCTCCCACACCATGACGCGCGGCGAGTCCCACTCGGTGTTCGAGGTGTCGAGCACGGCCGTGGAGGCGTACCCGATGCGCTGGTCCTGTTGCGCGTCCACGCCGGTGTAGAAGAGATACGTGCGCCCGTTGGTCTCGACCAGGCTGGGCGCCCACACGTGCGCGCGGTTCCACCACGTGCTGTCCACCGCGAACGCGAGCGTGTCCACGATCCAGCGCCGCATGTCGGCCGACCACGCGTGCCCGAACGAGGTCTCCAGATTGTGCGCGGCGCCCGTGCGCTGGTAGATGAAGTGGTACATCTGCCGCAGGCGCGGCGTGATGATCATGGTGTCGGGCAGGAACAGCGTGTCGTAGTGCGTCACCACGTTGTGCGACCAGGCGAACTCCTTCACCGACACGTTGATGTCGGGATCGAAGAAGATCGAGTAGCCGGGCAGCGTGCCGGCATCGACGTGGTAGACCGGATCGCTGCTGTCCCCGCGCACCAGGCCGGCGCCGGCCGCCACCGCGAAGCCGGCCAGCAGCACGATCGCGATGAGGCGGCGTGGCGTCGCGGAATCCGATACTCGAGCACCCGATCGGGAGGACATGTCGCCGACCCCTCCTTCTTTCCGTGAAGGGAAGAATCCTGACGTCAGCGCCAGCCTACACCTTCAGCGCTCCCCGAAACCCCCGCCCCGCATAGTACGACTCCGCTCCATTGTGGTAGACGAATACTCTGCCGAAGCGCCGGTCGCAGAACAGCGCGCCGCCCAGCGCGCGCACGTCGGGCGGGGTCAGGACCCAGCTGGACGTCTTCAGGTCGAACTCGCCGAGTTCCTGCAGCCGCCGGTACTGCTCCTCGGAGAGCAGCTCGATTCCCATGTCGGCCGCCATCGCCATCGCGCTGCCCGCGGGCTTGTGCTCTTTGCGCGCCGCGAGCGCCTTGGCGTCGAAGCACAGGCTGCGCCGCCCGGACGGGCTCTCGGGAGCGCAGTCCACGAATGTGTACTCGCCGGTCGCCTTGTCGTGCGCGATCACGTCGGGCTCGCCGCCGGTCTGCTCCATCTGGTGCAGCGCGTTCAGGGCATCCGGGCTCTTCTCGAGCCTCGCGCTCACGCCCGCCCACGCCATACCCGGGTGCCGCTTCGCGTGCTTCTCGAAACGTGCCTGCAGCGCCGCCAGCAGCTCGTCGCGGTCCTTCGCCTTCAGCTTGCCCACCGTGCCCTCCGAGTGAATGGTGACTTGAGTGCTGCCGTCTCGCCCGCGAGGCAGCATATGAGAGGGCGCGCGTGACCGCTACGCGTTCTCTCGCGTATCCTGCCGCCCATGCGCAACGCGATCATCGCTCTCTATACGCACACCTTCGGGCACGCCCCGCAGTCCATCGAACGCATCGCCGCCGACGGCTCGCAGCGCGTGTACTGGCGGCTGCGCGCGCCCGACGGCTCCACCGTCGTGGGCGGGCAGGGCCCGGACGCCGACGAGAACCGCACGTTCATCGCCTACTCGCGCGCCCTGCGCGCCGCGGGGCTGCCCGTGCCCGAGATCTTCGCCGACGACTTGAACCTCGGGCTCTGGCTCGAGGAGGACCTCGGCGACACCACGCTGTTCACCGCGCTCTCCCAGGCGCGCCGAGGGGTCGCCCCCGGCGAGTTCCCGGCGAGCGCGCTGGCCGCCTACGAGCGCGTGGTCGCCCTGCTGCCGCGCATCCAGTCGCGCGGCGCCATGGCGGTGGACTTCTCGCTCGCCTACCCGCGCCCGGCGTTCGACGAGCAGTCCATGATGTGGGACCTGAACTACTTCAAGTACCACTTCCTCAAGCTGGCGCACGTGCCGTTTCGCGAGCAGCCGCTGGAGGACGACTTTCGCCGGCTCGTCCAGCACCTGCTGGCGGCCGACACGGGCTTCTTCCTGTACCGCGACTTCCAGTCGCGCAACATCCTCCTGCGCGACGGCGAGCCGTGGTTCGTGGACTACCAGGGCGGCCGCCGCGGCGCGGCGCAGTACGACATCGCCTCGCTGCTCTACGACGGCAAGGCCGACCTGCCCGATTCCGTTCGGGAACACCTGCTCGCGCGCTATCTCGATGCCTTCGAGCGCGAGACGGGCGGCGAACGCGCGCGCTTCCTCGAGTTCTATCCCGGCTACGTGCTGGTGCGCATCATGCAGGCCATGGGCGCGTACGGTTATCGCGGCTTCTTCGAGCGCAAGCCGCGCTTCCTCGAGAGCGTGCCGCACCAGGCGCGCAACATCGCGGGGCTGCTCGCGAAGGGGCTGCCGATCGAGCTTCCCGAAATCGAGCGCGCGTTCCGCCACATCGTGGCCGAGTGGGCCGAGCGACCGCGGCCGATCGAGGCGCCCAAGGGACTGCGCGTGCACGTGGCGTCGTTCAGCTATCGCGACGGCGTGCCCTCGGACGACTCGGGCAACGGCGGCGGCTTCGCCTTCGACTGCCGCTCGCTCTCCAACCCGGGGCGGCGCCCCGAGCTGTCGGGCCGCATCGGCACCGATCCCGCCATCGCCACCTTCCTCGAGGCGCTGCCCGAAACCGAGAAGTTCTGGCGCCACGTGGCCGGACTCGTGGACGCGCACGTCGCCAACTTCAAAGAGCGCAACTTCACCGACTTCAGCGTGTCGTTCGGCTGCACCGGCGGCCAGCATCGCTCGGTCTACTTCGCCGAGCGCCTCACCCGGTGGCTGCGCGAGCGCCATCCCGACGTGACCGTGGACCTGCGCCACACGGCGGAGGAACGCTGGAAGCTCGCCGGCGACTTCACCCCGCTCCAGAGCGCGCCAGCGGCGCGCAGACGATCGAACGACCGCATGACCGACGGCATGATCTTCGCCGCCGG
>JADLGX010000449.1 GCA_020849095.1 Candidatus Eiseniibacteriota bacterium | reverse complement strand
GCTAAGCGCAACGGCCTACGCAAGAGGGGCTGGCTATACGCGAACCAGATCGCCGCGATCGCGGAGCTGGACAGCAGCGGAGCACTGCTGCACCGGTACGTGTACGCGACCATGGACCACGCGCCGGACCTGATGGTAGATGGCGACTCGGCATTCGTGTACCGAGTGGTGACGGATCACCTCGGCAGCGTGCGGGCCGTGGTGCGCCTGACCGACGGCGCTGTCGTGCAGCGACTCGACTACGACGCCTGGGGCGTTGCGACGGCATCCAGCAACGAGTACATCCAGTCCTTGAACTATGCGGGCGGACTGGCCGATCGCACCACCGGACTGGTGCGCTTTGGGGCTCGGGACTACGAAGCCGCGGTGGGGAGATGGACTACGAAGGATCCCCAGCTGTTCATGGTTGAAGGCGTCAACCTATATGAATACGTGCTTTCCGATCCGCTCTCTGCCGTAGACCCATCGGGCCAGTGGGTAGACGAGCACGAAGATCCCGTAGAAGGGATTCCAACCGAAGTGTTGTTGAAGCACACCTTCTTTGCCGGTCGAGTCTTTTGTGAGACGCCCGAAGCGTGGCTGGGTGAAGGAATCGACGGCGCGGGCAGGTCAGGAAAGTGCAGCGCACCCCCGAACGACCCGTTCTTTGACGTGGATGCGATCCTAGTGGGCGGGAAGTGGTATCACATCTTCGGTCCAGTATGCATTGAGGGGGGCGTGATAAAGGGCGTCCACCGACCAATTAGTGAAGGTGAACGGAAGAAATGGCGTCGGGATTTTCCAAGCCTCGGGCTGTAGACGCCTTCGGAGGAGCGATATGAGGTCGACAAGTGGCGCTATGTCGTGTGTGCTAGCGTTGATTCTCGCCGCCTTCACGTGCATTGCTCTTTCGACGATTGGAGCTGCAGCTGCGTGGTTGCTTCCAGCTTCGGCCGTCGAAAGGAAGGTCGCCGTTGGAGAAATAGTGCCGTTGGTCAGCAAAGCGTTGGCGAACGACGCGGCTAGGTCTGCTGGGCTCGCCATGACCACGTGGGAGTGGGTGCTTGCGTTCTGGCTGGCGTGCATCGCGGCTGTCGCCTTGGCGGGCCCGCCAAGGCGCAGATGGTTCCGAGTTGTCTTGATCGGCTCGCTAATTGTCGCAGGCCTGCCAGCGCTCGCGGGGTGCCTTCTGGGTTTCGGTCTGTTAGTTGGATTATTTGGGTCCGCGCGGCCAATTGATGCAGAGCTCTTGACCGAGGGGGCGTATTCGACCATTGGTGTCATGTTCGCTTGGGCCGCCGCGGCCTGTACTGCTCCCGGCGTGAGCAACCGATCCGGCACGAGTCACTCAAATTGAAGGTCTTCCGACTTTCGTTTGGCTGGAATCATGAACTTGCTGCCATGCAGGCGGGATAGAGGCGAGCCCGCCGCAGTGAAAGTAGTTCGCGGTGCGGAAACGCATACGGTTGCGGAAGCCGCAAGCTCGCCGCTTCGCGGCCTGGATCTTCGCATTGATCGCTTGCGGGTTCCGGAAACTCTGGCCACCTGACCGAGGGGCCCTCCGATAGCTGCCGCCCGTCGCGAGTGCGGATGAACCGCGCCGCCGCCGGGAGGCGAAGGAAGAGGATCGGAGCCATGGCCAGACATCAGGTGCAGGTACTGGAGTGTCCCCATTCCTCGGACCGGCGGTCATGACGGGTTCGCCGGCGTGATGGGGTGAACTTCGCCCCTCTTCTCGACGATGGCGGCTTCCAAGGATGCCGCAGGAGCCTCGGCCTCCATTGAAGACGACTCGGACTTCATGGCCGCCCGGACCTCGGTACGGACTTCCGCCGGCGAACAGTAGCCCAGACTGCTGTGCGGCCGCTTCTCGTTGTACTCCCACCGCCACTGCTCGATGACGATCGTCGTCTCGCGCAGGTTCGTGAACCACTCGCGGTCCAGGCATTCCAGGCGAAGCGTTCCGTAGAAGCTTTCGACCGTCCCGTTCTGCCACGGCTTTCCGGGTTCGATCGTCGCAACCTCGCTGTCGTTCTCGATCGCCCAGATGCGCAGCGCTCGCGCGATGAACTCAGGACCGTTGTCGCTTCTCAACACGGCTGGCGTTCCTTACTTCGCGAACAACCCCTCGAGGACTCCGATCACCTGCACTGCGTCGATGCTCGTGCCGACCTCGATCGCGTGGCACTCGCGAGTCCATTCGTCGACGACCGTCAACGCCTTGATCTTCTGGCCGTTCTAGCACACGTCGTGCACGATGTCGTATGCCCACACCTGATTCGGTCCATCCGGGGCGAGATCTCACGGCTTTCCCGTGCAAATCTTGCGGCACTTCTTGTGCGGCTTCGGCGCCAGACGCAGTTGCCGCCAGAGTCGACGTACACGCTTGCGGTTCACCCGTCACTTCGCCTTGAGCAGCATGCCCCACGCGAAACGATAGCCGTAGGTCGGGTTCTCGCTCGTGATCCGCTGCAGCTCGCCGGCCAGCTCCGAATCCCGCTTCGGCGTCGTGCTCCGGTATCGCGGGGCCGAACGACTCACGTTAACCAGCGCACAGGCTTGGCGAACGGTCGCCCCACGACTGACGGTGAAGTCCTCCTGGTCACGGCGAGCCTGCGCGCTCACCATTTTATTGCGTTGATCTCCTTCAGGATGTCGATGTCCAGCTCTCGCTGGACTAGCAGCTTCTTCAGCCGCGCGTTCTCGGCCTACAGTTGCCTCAGTTCGGCGGCCTGGTTCGGTTCGACGCCCCCGAAGCGCTTGCGCCACCGGAACAGCGTCGTCTGCGCAATGCCGTGCTTCTTCGCCCACTGCTCGACCGTGACGCCTTCGCACTCGCTCTCGCGAACGATAGTCACGATCTGCTCATCCGAAAACTTGCTCTTCCGCATGCAGGCTCCTCCGTGGACCGGGGAATCCTGCCTTAACTCGTGGCCCTCAGATCAGGGGCACTCCCCACCAGTTGCCGTCACTTGCGGGCGCCCCGGGTTTCGACCCGGGGCGCCCTCTCATGTATTCGCGGCGACTTCCGAAACTCGGGTGGTCGAGCACCGTCCGGCCGGCGCTCTCATCGAGCGGCCCGGTCCCCATGGCCCTTGGTTGGGAGATCCGCATGTTCTCGAACTTCTTCAAGCGCCTCTTCGGCGGGGCCGCCGGAAACGAAGCAGCCACGTCCACCGTGGCGCCACAGGCGGACGAGCCTTCGGCGGCGAGTGTCGCGGCCGCCCCGGCGCCCGCGGCGGATGCCCCTCTGCCCGTGCTGAACGATGCGGCCACCACCGAAGCCCAGCTGCGCCGCTCACTCCACTGGCGCAGCAAGGTGCTCATGGAAGGCGCATCGCGCGAGGCGCAGCAGTCCGACGGCCCGGCGCTGGTCGAAGAACTCACGCACGCGGGCGAGGGCGTGATTCGCCAGCCT
>JADLGX010000448.1 GCA_020849095.1 Candidatus Eiseniibacteriota bacterium | reverse complement strand
TGCGGCGGAGCGAGCCGCGGGTGGAAGCCATCGAGCTGGTAGTGCCAACCCTTTGCGCACCTGTGGAATGCGCAGGTAGGGTTGGGGCAATGCGGGGGCGCCGAGGGGGCTGGCGCGCTGGTCATGCCTCAACACCGCTGCAAGCCCCGCGCCTTCACCAATCTTCGGAGCACAACCGATGCTTCGTGCGCTCGCCGTCCTGTTCCTTCTTCTCGCGCCCACCAACGCGTGGGCGGAGGGTTCCGGCGCGTTCGTCATGACCAGCGGGCCCGACACCATCGCGATCGAGCGCTTCGAGCGCGGCGATGCCCAGCTGTCCGGCGCCGTGCTGTTCCGGCTGCCCAACCTGCGCATGGATTACTCGCTAGAGCTGCGCTCCGACGCCACCTCGTCGACCGTGCTGCTCGACCTGCGCCGCGGAACCGACGTGCTGGGGCACGAGCCGCGCGAGACGCGCACCGTGCTGTTCCGCGAGGACAGCGTTTTCGCCACGCTCGGGCGCGGCAAGCACGACACCACGCTCACCGCGCCGCGCGCGCTGCCGTACGTGAACCCCTCGGTCGCGCTGTTCGAACAGGTGGTGCGGCGCGCACGCGTGATCGGCGGCCGGCGCGCCATCGTGCCGCTGTACATGCTGGTCGGCGGGCAGACGCTGGACTGCCTCGTCACCCGCACCGGACTCGACAGCACGCGGCTCTCGCTGGGCGGGCTCGACATCCTGCTCGCGACCGATGCCGACGGCACGGTGCTCGGCGGCAGCATTCCGGCGCAGGGCATCACGCTCTCTCGCGCGGACGCCCTGTCAGCCGACGCGCTCGTGCTTCCGCGCCCGGACTACTCCGCGAAGCCCACCGACCCGTTCACGGCCACCGATGTGCGCATCCGCACACGGGGCGGTGTGGACCTGGCCGGCACCTTCACCCGGCCCAAGACGCGCCGCGGCCGCGGGCCCATCGTGATTCTCGTGAATGGCTCCGGGCAGCAGGACCGCGACGAGTCGCTGCCCACGCTGCGCGGCTACCGCCCGTTCCGCGAGATCGCTGCGGCGCTCGCCGAGCGCGACCTGTCGGTGCTGCGCCTGGACGACCGCGGTGTGGGCAACTCCCGCGGCAGCGGGGCGCTCGCCACCACCGAGGATCTCGCCAACGACATCGAGGACGCGATCAAGTGGGCGCGAGCGCGCCGCGAGGTGGACTCGAACCGCGTGGCGATCGTGGGGCACAGCGAGGGCGGACTGATCGCCAGCATCATCGCCGCGCGCGATCCCAAACTGCGCGGCATCGTCATGATGGCGTCGCCCGCCTATGAGGGACGGCGCGTGCAGGAGTACCAGCGCAAGTACACGCTCGAGCGTTCCGGCTTCCGCGGCGCGCGGCGCGACTCGCTCGTGCGGGCGCTGGACGCCGCCGCCGATTCCGCCGGCCGCGCCACGCCGTGGATGCGCTGGTATCTCGACTTCGACCCGCTCTCGCCCCTGCGCGAACTGCGTGTGCCGGTGCTGATCCTGCAGGGCGAGACCGACCGGCAGGTCACCGGTGAGCAGGCGGGCGTGCTCGAGCGCACCCTGCGCGCGCGGGGCAACCGCGACGTGACGCGCGTGATGTTCCCCGAGACCAACCACCTGTTCCTCGCCGACCCCGACGGCTCGCCCGACGGCTATCCGTCGCTCGAGGATCCACGCCTTCGGCCCGAAGTGCTCGAGACGCTTTCCACCTGGTTGTACGAACACCTCAAGCTGGTCCCGGCGCCCAAGCCGAAGCCCAAGCCCTGAACGCGGCTGCCCGCCGGCGTCCCGACCGAAAGAAGAGGAATCCTCCATGAACATCGCCTCTCGGATGACCGTCTCCCTGGCTCTGCTCGCTATCGCGGCCGTGCCAGTGTCCGCGCAGACACGCGCCGGTTTCGTGATGACGATGGGCCGGGACACCGTCGCGGTGGAGCGCTTCGAGCGCGCGGGCGCGCAGGTGACCGGCGTGGTGCTGTTCCGGCTCGCGCAACTGCGCACCGACTACGTGCTCGAGCTGCGCGACGACGAGACCGTTCGCACGCTGCTCGTGGACGCCCGCAAGGCCACCGACCCGGCGGACTCGCCGCCGCTGCAGAGCGCCACGGCCACGTTCGACGACGACAGCGTTCGCACCGAGATCCGCGGCGGGCGGCGCGACGTGATGGCCACCCTGCCGCGATCCCTGCCCTACCTGAATCCCTCCATGCTGCTGTTCGAGCAGATCGCCCGGCGCGCGCGCGTCGTGGGCGGCGCGCGCGCGATCGTGCCCCTGTTCATGGTGGCGGGCGGGCAGACGCTCGAGTGCTTCGTCACGCGCGTCGGCGCCGACTCGCTCGTGCTCACGCTCGGCAGCCTCGATATCCGGCTGGCCGTGGACCGCGAGGGCAACCTGCTCGGCGGCGCGGTGCCGGCGCAGGGCACCCGCTTCACGCGCGTGAGCGAGCTTCCGGACGGGGCGCTCGTGCAGGCGAAGGCGGACTACTCCGCTCCGCCGGGAGCCGTGTACACGGCCGAGGAAGTGCGCGTACGCACGCGTGGCGGCTTCGACCTGGCCGGCACGCTCACCCGGCCGGCAGGCGTGACGGGCCGCGTGGGCGCCGTCGTCACGATCACCGGATCGGGCAGCCAGGAGCGCGACGAATCGCTGCCCTTCCTGCGCGGCTACCGCCCCATGCGGCAGGTGGCCGAGTCGCTCGCCGCGCGCGGCATCGCGACGCTGCGGCTGGACGATCGCGGCGCGGGCGCGTCGGGCGGCAGCGCCGCGCGCTCCACCACGGCGGACCACGCGAACGACATCGAGGACGCGGTGGCGTGGCTGCGCGCGCGGCCGGACGTGGACGGCGACCGCATCGCGCTCGTGGGGCACAGCGAGGGCGGTCTCATCGCGCCCATGCTCGCGGCACGGGACTCCCGCCTGCGCGCGATCGTGCTGCTGGCGGGAACGGCCGAGCGCGGCAGCCGTGTGCTCGACTACCAGCGCCGCCAGTCGGTCGAGCGGCACACGCCCAAAGGGGCGCGGCGCGACTCGATCATGCGCGTCGTGTCCGAGGGCGCGGACTCGCTGATCCACTCGAACCCCTGGCTGGCGTGGTTCGCGGACTACGATCCGCTGCCGGTGCTGCGCGACGTGCGCCAGAGCGTGCTCGTGCTTCAGGGCGCGACCGACCGCCAGGTGACGGCCGAGCAGGCGGGCCGCATCGA
>JADLGX010000447.1 GCA_020849095.1 Candidatus Eiseniibacteriota bacterium | reverse complement strand
GTTTCCCGCCGAAGTGGACCGCGTGTGGTCGCGCACCGGCTCGGCCGAGGTGGCCACGGACCCCATGGGCACCGAGGTGTCCGACGTGTTCGTGACGCTCACGCCCCGCTCGCAGTGGAAGAAGGCGCGCTCCCAGGACGAGCTGGTGCGGCGCATGGAAGCCTCGCTCGCCCACATGCCGGGCATGCGCATGATCTTCACCCAGCCGATCGAGCTGCGCGTGAACGAAATGGTCGCGGGCACGCGCGCCGACGTGGCGGTGAAGCTGTTCGGCGACGACTTCGAGCAGCTCAAGGAGCGCGCCACGCAGATCGAGGCGGTGCTGCGCGCCGTTCCCGGCGCCGCCGACGTGATGACCGAGCAGCTCACCGGCCAGCCCATGCTGCAGGTGGAGGTGGACCACGCCGCGCTGGCGCGCCACGGCATTCCCGCCCGCGACGCGCTGGCGGTGATCGAAGCGCTCGGCCAGCGCCAGGTGGGCGTGCTGCACGAGCAGGAGCGCCGCGTTCCCATCGTGGTCACGCTCGAGGGCGCCGACGGGATGAACGAGGCGCGGCTGGCCTCGACGCTGGTCACGTCGGGCTCGGGCAAGCGCATTCCGCTCAGCGAGGTGACCACGCTGCGCCGTCTCGAGGGGCCGTCGGCCATTTCGCGCGAGTGGGCCAAGCGCCGGATCGTGGTGCAGGCCAACGTGCGCGGGCGCGACGTGGGCAGCTTCGTGGCCGAGGCCCGCAAGCGGATCGACGAGCGCGTCACGCTGCCGGCCGGCTGGTTCGTGCGCTACGGCGGACAGTTCGAGCACTTCGAGCGGGCGCGCGCCCGGCTGCTGGTGGTGGTGCCGGCGGCGCTGGCGCTGATCCTGTCGCTGCTGTGGCTCAGCTTTCGGCGCGCGTCGGACGTGGCGCGCATCTTTGCCGCGGTGCCCTTTGCGCTGGTGGGCGGCGTGGCGGCGCTGGCCGCGCGCGGGCTGCCGTTCAGCATTTCGGCCGCCGTGGGGTTCATTGCGCTCTCGGGCGTGGCGGTGCTCAACGCGCTCGTGCTGGTGTCCACCATCCGGCAGAACATGGCGGCCGGCATGGCGGGCGGCGACGCCATCGAGGCCGCCGCCGAGCGGCGGCTGCGTCCCGTTCTGATGACCGCGCTGGTCGCCAGCGTGGGCTTTGCGCCGATGGCGTTCCATACCGGCATCGGCGCCGAGGTGCAGCGCCCGCTGGCCACCGTGGTGATGGGCGGCGTGCTGTCGTCCACACTGCTGACGCTGTTCGTCCTGCCGCTGATGTATGGGTTCCGGCGGCGGGGCCGCGCGGACGCACCTGCGGAGGCCGCCGCCTGAACGACGAAGCGCCGGGGCTCGTGGGAGTCCCGGCGCTCGTCGTTGCGGCGTGCGTCGAAGGCTTACTTGCCGGCGGAAATCACCGCCATGAGGATGCCCTTGTCGACGCGGAAGCTGTAGCCGTTGTTGCCCAGGGCGTACAGGTCGAAGCGGCCGTCACCCTTGATCTCCTCGATCAGGGCGGCGCGGCCCGTGAACAGGCCGGCCGACTCGTCCCAGCCGATCTGCTTGTTGCTGTTGGCGGCAATGGTGACCGGCCCCCAGATCTTCACGCCCGCGCTGCGCACGTTCGCGTCGGTCGTGAGGGGCGAGCCCGGAGTGCGCACCATCCAGACCTCGACGCCCAGTCCGGCGTTCGTGTCCAGATTGGTGACCTTGCCGAGGATCGCCAGATCGACCACGTCCTTCAGCTCTTCCTTGTGGTCGTTGTACTCGGAAACGTTGTTCAGGTTGATCGCCACGCCGCTGAGCGCATTGGCGCCCGTCACGGTGAGCGGATCGGCGCCGAAGTCCACGAACTCGACCGGGACGATGAACTGCCCCGAGACGAGCATGCAGCCGGACGCCATGAGCGCAGCGAGCGCGGTGACGGGAAGCCAGGTGCGAAGATTCTTGATCATGGATGGGCCTCCCTTTAGGGCGTGCTGAACAGCGCGTACGACGCGCCGACAGTGACGTTGGCGAACTTGCGGGACACATCACCGTCCACCACGGCCTGCAGCTCGCCGCGGATGTGGACCGAGATCTTGGGAGCCGGCGAGATCCCCACACCGAGGCCCATGTTGTACGTGGTGAAGCTGTCGTCGAAGCCCGTGCGCTTGAGCGACGTCTGACCCAGCCCGACGAACGGGTAAAACGACACCGGTCCGCCCAGCGTGAGCATGGCGTTGACGCCGAAGGCCGTCTCTTCGAAACCCTCGCGCGTGTACTCGATCACGCCGATCGTCTCGGTCTTGTCGCCGAGCGCGCTGGAGGCGAAGTAGGGTTCGACCGTGAAAAGGGGCACCAGGGAGACGGGAGCGCGGAGGCCGAACATCGTGCCCTTGTCCACGTCGTCCTGCAGCACGGGAATGCTCATGCCGGCGAATGCGCCGACGCCGATTCCGCGGGCGAACGCCGTGCCGGCGGTCAGGCCGAGCGCGACGAGGGTCAATACGAACAACCGCTTCATGGGAGTCCCTCCATTGAGTGTGGGGCCCGGGGTCAGCAATGACGGGCCTCGGGGCAATGACGGCACCGGGGGAAGCCGCCACGTTACGCGGACGGTTGTCGGCACGGCAAGAGCCGAGCTTGCGTTCCCCTTCTTACTGAATGGTCCGGACCAGGCTCACCCGGGCCGCGCAGTACCGTGCCAGCAGCTCCGCGGTGCGCGCAAGCATTCCCGAGAGTTGCTCTCCGGAACGATCGGCGGGCCCGAACACCACCAGCAGCAGCTCGGTCGTGCGTTCGGAAACCTGCGTGCGTGCGGAATCCGACGTGGGGGCGCCAAATGCCCCGCTGTCGTCGGCCAGCAGCGGGCGCGCGGACAGGTTTACCCTGCCTTTACGGATGCCGTCATAGCCCTCACCTTCGCGGCCGACACGCGCGAACACGGGCCCCTGGAGCGCGGCACGGTCGTACAGCCCGAGCGGAAACTGGTGCTCGAGCGACGCCAGGTTGCACACGTCCACCACGGGATCGATCACCGGCAGCGGCTTTTCCTGCAGCACGCGGCGCAGCAGCGCTTCACTCGACGGCCGCGTCTTGGTGGGGTCCACGCCCAGGCGGTGGAACATCGCGCGCGCCTCGGCGACACCGGGAATATCCACGACCGATCGCGAGGCGTAGCGCGCCAGCAGCCGGGCGACGAGCGCATCGCGCTCGGCGTCGAACTCCGCGGGCAACGCGTCGTGCGTCAACCCGCCGGCCTCGAGCCAGCCGAACGTCATGATGCCGCGAAGCGCGTCGTCCACTTCGAACGACAGTCCGTCGGCGCGAATGATCGTCATGGAGTGAAGTCCTCCGTCCGCGAAGGATGAGAACGTGCGGAGAGGAACGTGGCCCGCCACCGGATGCCCCGGTGGCGTTTGAAGCGGGCGGCGGGAATTCCCTTTCCGACCCAATGCAGGCGGCAACGCGGACGTCGCGCCTGGCAATTGCGGCCAAAACTCATGTCATCGCCGCCCGCCGGTATTTGGTGCTCCCTGATGATCGATCGCGGGCCATTCGCGCTCAGATCGGACCGGCGTGCCATTGCGAATGCTGCTCGGATCGAGTTCGCAATGAGCGGGAAAAACGCCCGCGGAACATAGGCTCGCACCGGAATTCGCGCAAGCCATTCTTGCCCG
>JADLGX010000446.1 GCA_020849095.1 Candidatus Eiseniibacteriota bacterium | reverse complement strand
GTGCCGGACCTGCGCAAGATCCGCCGCTTCACGGGCTATCGTCCGCTGGTCTCCCTCGATCGCCTGCTCGAGATCACCATCCGCGATCACTGCGACCAGATGGGAATCTCCTGCCCGATCGAGGCCACGACGGCCTAGCCTTTTCGCGGGGGAGCGCAGCTCGAGTGACACTGGCCGCCTTTCCCCTCGCCCTCGTCGCGTCGCTGCTCGTCATGCCGCTCATGCTGAAGCTCGCATGGGCCACGGGCTATCTCGACCATCCCGAGGCGCGCAAGCTGCACACCTCCGCCACCGCGCTGCTCGGCGGCGCCGGCGTGTTCGTGGCCGCGATGATCGGCTGGACCCTCTGCATGGTGCGCATGCCGCACGCGCCCGCCGACTGGGAAGCCTGGTACCTGCTGACCGGCGCCGGCGTGGCGCTGGGGCTGGGACTCTGGGACGACCGCTTCGGCATGCAGCCGAGCGTCAAGATGGTCGGTCAGGCCGCCGCGGCCACGCTGATCGTCTCGGCCGGCGTGGTGCCCGACACCGGACTGCCGGTGGGAGTGACCGGCGCGCTCGCCATGATCGGCATCATCGCGCTCATGAACGCGGTCAACTTTCTCGACAACATGAACGGCATGGTGGGCGGGCTCGCGCCGATCGCGCTGGCCGGCTTCGCGTGGATGAGCATGGAGCGCGGCGCCAACGGCGTGGCCGCGGCGCAGCTGGCGCTGGCCGGGGCGTGCGTGGGCTTCCTGCCGTTCAACTTTCCGCGCGCGCGCATCTTCCTGGGCGACGCGGGCAGCCTGTTCCTCGGCTACGCGCTGGGCGCCTCGGCGCTGCTCGCCATGCGCGGCCAGCCGCCGGGGCTGGCTCAGCTGGGGCCTCTGCTCGCGCTGGGCTACCCGGCCTTCGACATGGTGTTCGTGGTCATCACCCGGCTGCGCGACCGCTCGCCCGTCTACCAGGGCGGCAAGGACCACACGAACCACCGGCTGGCCACGCTGCTCGGCCCGCCCGTGCGCACCGTGGTCACGGTCTGGCTGGTGGCCGTGGCGCTCAGCGCCAGCGGTTTCGCGCTGACCCGGCTGCCCCATGCGGGCGCGCAGTCGGCCATCGTGGCGGCCTGGGTGCTGGCGGCGCTGCTCGGCGGGGTGCGCCTGGCCGGCGTTCCGGTCACCCGGCGGGCTTGACCCCGGCGGGGCGCCCTCCTGTGCCGGACGGGCGGCTTCGGGTATAGTCCCGCCCCGGCTTCGCCGCCGCCGATCCCGCGCAGGCGGCCCGCACCACCTCAACCGAATGGGTGACCGTTCCCTATGTCCGACGCCAACAACAACGCCGCGATGTTCGGCCGGCCGCTCAAGCGCAAGAACAAGTACGGCGCGCCGATGGCCGCCAACCAAGCTCCCGTGGGCCCGGTCGAAGACGCCGAGGCCGCCATCGCCAACGCCGCGGTCATCATCCGCAGCGCCACGCCTCCTCCGGCTCCGTATGCGCCGGCCAAGCGCGAGCGCGTGCACGTGGAGCCGGACGAGAGCGACTTCCGCTTCCGCGACCTGGTCACCTACATGGCCAAGGGGCTCGTGGACCATCCCGAAGACGTGATGGTGGACATCGTGATGGCCGGCAACGACGGCGTGCTCGAGCTGAGCGTGCACCCCGACGACATCGGCCACGTGATCGGCAAGCAGGGCCGTACCGCCAAGTCGCTGCGGCTGGCGCTGGGAGCCTCGGCCGCGCTGGTGGACCGGCGCGTCGACCTGGAGATCGCCGATTAAGCTCGTCAGTATCGGCCGCCTCGGGCGGCCTCACGGTGTCGAGGGCGAGCAGTACCTGGATGGCTGCTCGCTCTCGCCCGAAGAGCTGAGGGCGTTGGGGCGCCTGGACTGGCGCCGGCGCGACGCCGAGGACCTCACGGTCATCGTGCAGGACGTGCGCCCGACCCACGGCCGCCTGCTGGTCCGCTTCGCGGGCATCCACGATCGCGACGACGCGGCCAGGCTCGTCAACGGCGAGCTGTGGGTGGACGACGAGAAGCTGCCCGACCCGGGGCCGGGCGTGGTGTACACGTTCCAGTTCGTGGGGCTCAACCTCGTCAACGCCGACGGCCGCGAGCTGGGAGTGGTGCGCGACATCATCGAGGTGGGGGACCGCCTGTTCTGTTCGGCGGGCAGCGGCAAGACGCTGTTCCCCATCCATCGCCCGTTCCTCAAAAACGTGGACCTGAAGGGCGGCGTCATGACGATCGAGCTGCCGGCGGGGTTCGAGGAGCTGCTCTAGATGCGGCTCAGCCTGGTCACCATCTTTCCCGACTGGTTCTCGGGCGCCTTCGCCGACGGCATGATCCGCGTGGCGGTCGAGAAGCAGAAGCTGCAGGTGGACGTGGTGAACCTGCGCGACTTCACCGACGACCCGCACCGCACCGTGGACGACAGCCCCTTCGGCGGCGGACCGGGCATGGTGATGAAGATCGAGCCCATCGACCGCGCCCTGGCGTCGCTGAACGTGGGCGAGAAGTCGGCGCGCCCCGCCGGAACGCGCGTGCTGCTCACCTCGCCGCAGGGCCGCCGGTTCGACCAGCGCACCGCCATCGAATGGGCGGCGCTCGATCACCTCGTGATCGTGTGCGGCCGCTACAAGGGCGTGGACGAGCGCGTGGCCGAGCGGTTCATCGACGAGGAGTTCTCGATCGGCGACTTCGTGCTTTCCGGAGGCGAGCCGGCTGCACTGGTGGTGACCGACGCGCTGGCGCGATTGCAGCCCGACGTGGTGGGGCGCTTCGATTCGGTCGAGAGCGACTCGTTCCACTCCGGACTGCTCGACTGCGCGTACTGGACGCGGCCGGCCGACTACAAGGGCTGGAGCGTTCCCGAGGTGCTCATGAGCGGGCACCACGCCAACATCGAACGCGCGCGGCGCGAAGAGGCGTTGCGCCGCACGTTCGACCGCCGTCCCGACCTGCTGGCCACGGCGGACCTCACGAGCGCCGACCGCAAGTTCCTGCGCACGCTCGAACGCGAGCGCGCCCAGGAGCGTCCGGCGGAGCAGTGACGCGCGGCGCTGGTGCGGCGCTCGCCCGCGGGCCGCTCGACGCGGCGCCGGGCTGGGCGCTGGCGCTGCTCGCGCTGGCGGTGACGTGGTCCATCGCGCCCATGGGCATCGCGACCGGCGTGCTGTTCGCGGCGACCGTGGCGGCCATGGCTTCGCGCCGCGCATTCGAATGGCCGCGCACCGGCGTGGAGCCGGCGGCGTTCGGCTGGGCGCTGGCGCTGCTGCTGGCGGCGCTGTTCGCGCAGGACCGCGCGGGCAGTCTGCCGCGGCTGACCAAGGCGCTGTTCCCGTTCCTCGTGGGGCTCGTGGCCATGGCCGCGGCCGACCGCCGCGCGGGCGAGCGCGCGGTGGCGGTGCTTCTGGCGGCGACGGGCGTCGTGGCCGCCATCGGCATTGCGATCTGGGCGGCCAACGGCGCCACGTTCGAGGGACGCGCGCGGGGCCTGAGCGGGCACTACATGACCTTCGCGGGCCAGCTGCTGCTCGAGCTGCCGGTGGCGATCGCGATCGCGCTGCGCGCGAAGGACGGGCGCTGGCGGATGGGCGCCGCCGCCGCGGCGGCGGTCGCGCTGGTGGTGCTGGCGGTCACTTTCACGCGCAGCGCGTGGATCGGGCTGTTCGTCTCGTGCGGCGTGATCCTGGGATTCACGTGGCCGCCCGGCATCGCGTTGCTGGCGGTGGCGGGAGTGGCGGCATTCGCGTTCGCCCCCGGCGCATTTCGCGAGCGGCTGTGGAGCGCGTTCGATCCACACCATCCGTGGAACCTGCAGCGCACCTACATGTGGGAGGCGGGCGCGCGCATGTTTCGCGACCATCCGCTGACCGGCGTCGGGCTCATGGACCTGCACGCCACGTACGACCAGTACCGCTCGCCGCAGTCCGTCGAGCGCGCCGGTCACCTGCACAACGTGTACGTGCAGATCGCGGCCACCATGGGCGCTGTGGGGCTGGCGGCGTTCGCGTTCCTGGTGGTGTCGCTGTTCCGCGCCGCGGCGCATTCACTGCGCGCGCGCGGCCTGGGCGGCGCGCTGCGGCTGGGCGTGACGGCGGCGCTGGCGGGATTCCTGGTGGCGGGCGTCTTCGAATGGAACTTCGGCGACGAAGAACTGCTGTATCCGCTCTACCTGCTCGTCGGGCTCGCGTGGGCCTCGCGCGGGTGGGACGGCGAGGAGCGCTGATGGCGGGCCCGCGCGCGCAGAAGGTGGCGCTGGTGCACGACTGGCTCACGGGCATGCGCGGCGGAGAGCGCGTGCTCGAGCGCATCGCGCGGCTGTATCCCGGCGCGCCCCTCTACACGCTGGTGCACCGCAAGGGCGGCGTGTCGGCGGAACTGGAGTCTCACCCCATCCACACGTCGTTCCTGCAGGCGCTGCCCGGCGCCACCGAAAAGTACCGCTGGTTCCTGCCGCTGTTCCCGCAGGCGATCGAATCGTTCGACCTGTCGGGTTTCGACGCGGTGGTGTCCACCAGCCACGCCGTGGCCAAGGGCGTGCTGTCGCGCCCGGGCGCGCCGCACCTGAGCTACGTGCACACGCCCATGCGCTACATCTGGGAGCTCGAGGGTCAGTACTTTCCGCCCGAGCGCTTCGGCGGGCTGGCGGGCGCGTTCGTGCGCCACACCTGCTCGCGGCTGCGAAAGTGGGATGTGGCGACGGCGCACCGCCCCACGGCGCTGGTGGCCAACGCGCGCTTCGTGGCCGAGCGCATCCGCCGCCACTGGAACCGCGACGCGCAGGTGGTGCACCCGTGCGTGGCCGTCGAGCGCTTCACTCCGCGCGAAGCGCCGCGCGAGTACTTCCTCATCGCCGGCGCGTTCGCGCCCTACAAGCGGCTCGACCTGGCGCTCGAGGCGTTCGGCCGGCTGGGGCTGCCGCTGGTCGTGGCCGGCGACGGCCAGGACGCGGCGCGACTGCGCGCCATGGCGCCCGCCAACGCGAAGTTCGTGTCCGTGAACGGCGACGCGCATATGGCTCAGCTGTTCGAGGGCGCGCGCGCGCTGGTGTTCCCGGGCGAAGAGGACTTCGGGATCATGCCGGTCGAGGCGATGGCCGCGGGCTGCCCGGTGATCGCGTTCGGGCGCGGCGGCGCGCTGGAGACCGTGGGGCGGGGCGCCGACGCGGCTGCGCTCGCCGCCGGCGCCGTGGGCGGCATCGCGCGCGTGCCGGGCGGCGTGCTGTTCGGCGCGCAGAGCGCCGAGGCGATCGCGGCGGCCGTGCGCCTGTTCGAGCGTGAGGAGTTCTCGCCGCGCGAGCTGCGGCTGCTGGCCGAGCCCTTCTCGGGCGAGCGCTTCGATGCCGAGATGCGCGCGGCGCTCACGAACGCCGGGATTCCGCCTCAGGACTCGTAAAAGGTCTGCACTCCGCCGGCCAACTCGCCGCGAATCCACTCCTGCCACGGCGAGCCCTCGCGTTCCTTGCGCGCCACGACCAGCGTGGTGTGCGCGGCTCCCGGCCACAGCGCGGCGAGCGGCTCGCTGAACGGCGCCGGGATGGGATGAAAGCCCACGCCGCGCGCGCGCACGATGGAGAAGGCGCCGCCCCGGGCGAGCAGGTCGCGGAACTCGCCGAACGCGTAGCCGCGCACGTGCGGCCCGAAGGTACGGATGCTGGTGGGCTGCCGGCCGAACAACAGCAGCGCGCGGTTGTGCAGGCTGGCCAGGTTGGGCACCGACACGATCGCGTGCCCGCCCACGCGCAGCACGCGGTGCATTTCGGAGAGCGGCAGCCAGATGTTCTTGAGGTGCTCGAGCACCTGGTTGCACACCACCACGTCGGCGCTGCCGGTGGCCCACGGGAACGCGCCCGACTCCAGGTCGAGCTGCGCCACCTGGATGCCGCGGCCCTCGGCGAGCTTCGCCTGCGCCTCGAACACCTCGGCGCCCAGCAGCGTGGCGCCGCCCATGGCCTGCGCGTAACGCTCGGTGGCCACGCCGTCCCAGCAGCCCACGTCGAGCAGCGTGCGCGCGCCGGCGCCGCGCGGCAGGCGGGCCAACTCGTCGGCGATGCTCCGCTGCACCTGCGCGAGCACAAGCGAGCACAGTTCGCTCAAGCGAAACCTCCGGGCGTGGGTGGGAGTGAAGAACGGCGCGCACCATACCAACGGCCCGCGCGATTGACACACCTGTGAGCGCCTTCCAGACTGCCGCCCCATGTCCCCGACCGTTCCAGCGACCGCCCCGGCCCGTTCCGTGCGCGCGAATGCCGTCGCGATCGCCGCCGCCCAGATGCTGGCCAAGGCCGCCGGGTTCGCCACGCTGCTGGTGCTCACGCGCGCGCTGCCGATCGAGGACTTCGGGCGCTACACGCTGGCCATCGCGTTCGTGGCCGTGCTGGCGCCGCTGGCCGACCTGGGCACCGACATGTACGTGACGCGCCGCGTGGCGCAGGACCCCTCCGGCGCGGGCGGCATGCTCGGCGCTTCGCTGGCGCTCAAGCTGGTGCTGGGCGCGCTGCTGGTGGGTGTCACCGGAGCGCTCGCGCTGGCGCTGCGCTACCCCGCGCCGACGCCGCTGCTCATCGTGCTGGCCGCGCTCACGCTGGTGTCGGGCAACTTCGCCGGCTCGTGGTTCGCCACGCTGCGCGCGGCGCGGCTCATGGACCGTGAGGCCGTGGGCACCATCGTCTCGCGCGCGCTCCACCTGCTGGCCACGATCGCCGCCGTGGCGCTGGGCGCGGGTGTGGTGTGGGTGACCGGCGCGCAGGCGCTGGCCGCGGCCGTGGCGCTGGGCGCGGTGGTGCTGCTGGCGCGCCGCGCCGTGGCGCCGCCGGTGTTCTCGGGCGCCTCGGCCCGCTGGCCCGAGCTGGCGCGCGGCGGGATGCCCTTTGCGCT
>JADLGX010000445.1 GCA_020849095.1 Candidatus Eiseniibacteriota bacterium | reverse complement strand
GTGCCCCGGCCGATGTGCGCGTACACCGTGTACACGACCCGGTCCACCGGGATGCGGTGAGCCATCACCACGTGACCGCCGTAGCCGTTGCCGTTGTCGCCGTCGAACGCCAGGATCACGACGCCGCTGGCCGCGGCCCGGATCGTGTCACCCGCCTGGCCGTTGAGCAGGTCGGTGCCCTGGTGAGTCACGCGCCGCGTTCCGCCCTCGGTGCCGCGGCCCTCGCGAAAGGGCGGGGAGACGCCGTTGCTGCCCAGTTCGTAGCGCGCGCCGACCGGCATCTGCCAGGCGCCGGCGTCGCTCCAGCGCGCGTCGAGTTCGCCCGTGAGCGGCAGAAGGCCACCGAGCAGCGGCGGCGCGGACGACACCGCCAGCACGGTGGCCAGGGCGAGGAGCGAGAACCTCAGCGGATCACCACGAGACGGGCCGCCCGGCCGGTGGCGCGGCTGCGCGCGAAGTAAAGCCCGGCGGGCAGCTCGCGGGTCGCCGCCGGCGTGAAGCGCACCTCACCAGCACGTTCGGCGCGTACCGATGCCACGCGCCGGCCGGCCGCATCGAGCAGGTCGGTGACGTCGCCCGGCGAAACGCGGGGGTCGCGCAACAGCAGCGCGGAGCCGGCGCGGGCCGGGTTGGGCGACAGCGCGGTTGCGTCGGCAGGGCGCACGGATTCGGGAACATCGGCGGCCGCGAAGCCGTCCAGACGGCGGCGGCGCGAGAACATCTGGTCTGAGATCCCGTCGGAACTCACGTAATTCACGCTGACTCCGCCGGGAGAGACCGCCACCAGCGATCCGCGCGCGATGCTCTCGCGCAACGGGTCCGAGACATCGGTGGCCACGAAGTCCCAGCCGCGGCCGGCCTGCCAGCGCTTGTAACGCAGGACCTGTGCCGAGGCGGTGGTGCGCTCGAACACGAGATGGATGCCTCCCAGCTGGTCCGTCGCCACACTCGGGGACTGCAGGGCGTCGGGGGACCGCTCGATGGTCGTATCGCGTGGGGACGGCGGCCCGAGACGGGGACGCCGCTGGTGATGGATCTCGCTGACGCCCGAGGTCTGCTGCTGCCAGACGATGTGGAATGCGTCGTCCGGCCCGGTGGTGACGTCGCAGGCCGGCTGGGAATACACCGAGTTGGAGGTCAGGCGCAAGCGGGGCGACATCCCGGAGTCGGGCGACCAGCGCGCGAACTGCAACCGCGGCTGCGACCCGGCCAGATCCGGCCACACCACCATCACGCGGCCGTCGCGCGTGGCGGCGAGCGCCGGCGGGGTGGGCGAGTCGGCGGTGTCGCTCACCGTGGCCGCCGTGCCGAACGGCGAGGCCCAGGTGAACGCGAGGAACTTGAGGATCGGTCGCGGCGAGTGCAGCTCGAGCCAGCTCACGAACACGCGGCCCTGCGCGTCCGCGGCGATGGCCGGGGAGACGCTGCCCCCCGCCGACGAGGTCAGCGCACGCGCCTGGGTCCACACCCCGCCGATGCGCGCGCGGTACCAGATCTGGAACTGCCCGCCGCGCAGGTCGGTCCACACCGTCGCGATGTCGTTGCCGGGAAGCAGCGCAACCGCCGGTTCGAAAGCGCCGACCGGGCTCTGGGACACCACGTCGGGAGCCGCCCACTCGCCCGTGAAGGTGCGCGAGTGCAGGACGACCTGCGGCCGGCCCGTGCGCGAATCGCTGGTGACCAAATACTCGGTGCCCTGGGGCGTGGCGACGGTGGGGCGCCCGCGCGAGCCTCCGCCCACGGGAGAGAAACCGGCCGGGTCCACGTGCGCGCTCGCCTGCCAGCCCGGCGCCTGCACGCGGAGCTGCGTCAGTATCCCTCCCGGCGACAGGGCCACGTCCTCGATCGCGATGTTGGTGATGGCGCCGCCGAGCGTGCGCAGCGACGGCGTCGAGTCGTCATCGAGCTTGCGGCGGCCGAGCGCCCCGGGCAGCGGGTCGTTGGCGTCGCCATGGTTCCAGCCGGTCACCAGGTCGGCATCCCCGTCCGCCTCGAGCAGCCGCAGCCCGGGAGTGGGGCCGGTGTTCACGCGATTCGAGGCCATGCGCAGGCTCATCATCGCGTCGTCCACCTGGGTCACCAGCACGCCGGGCGAGGGGATGTTGCGGTCGAACGACGTCGCCTCGCGCGCCTCGAGCAGGAAGTGCTCGCTGTAGGGCTCGCCCTGGAACCAGAGGTCCACCACCTCGCCGCCGTCGGCCAGCGGGCGCAGCGTGATCAGTGTGTCGCGCGCCGGGCGAAGGCGCTCGTTCCAGCCCAGGTACAGCATGGGCCAGGCTCCGGGGTGGGAGGGAGACTCGGGCGAGTGCCCGTTGGTGCCGTACGCGCCGGTGGACATGAGCGACCAGTCCCCCGGACCCACGTTGGCGGCGCCGCCCAGCTGGGAGGTGTCGTACAGGTCGGGCAACCCGAGCGCGTGCCCGAACTCGTGGCAGAAGACGCCGATCTCGGACATGGCTCCCGGCACGAACATGGAAAGTTCCGGCACGATCGAGAAGCGGTCCACGCGAATGTGCTGGCGCGTGGAGCCGGGCACGAAGTCGTCCGTCTCGATCGCCCCGCCCGCGCTCCAGCCGTTCGAGAGGCGCCCGGTGATGGACCACAGGCTGCGCCGGTTGTCGGTGCCCTCGCCGCCGACTCCGGCGTGCAGGATCCAGATCATGTCCACGAACGAATCGCCGTCACGGTCGTAGCGAGACCAGTCCACGGTGCCATCCACGGCGGCCACCGCGTCCCGCACCAGCCCCCAGTCGTTGTTGGGGGTGGAAAGCGTGTTCACGCCATAGAAGTCGTTCGCGTAGAAGTTGAGCGGGTTGGGGCTCGAGAACGTCGCCACGACTTCGCCGCGCAGGCGCAGCTGCCCGCGCGAGACCCAGTCGAAGTAGTCCACCACGGAACCCGTGGCCGTGGAGTGCGTGGTGTCGAACAGGGCGTGCTGGAACGCCGCGGCGGCGTAGCGCATCGTGCTGTCCGAGAATCCCACGAGCACCACCGGCACCAGCCAGTCGGACGGCAGCGCGCTCACCGACAACTCGGGCCGTTCGGGAAGCGCCAGTACGCCCGAGGAGAAGGCCGCGCGCACTTCGCTCGGCACCGTCCCGGAGCGGGAAGGCGGAGTGGCGCCGGCGGGCAGGTTCGTGAGGCCGGAGAGAAGCGCGGCAAGACAGAACGCTGCCAGCGCCCGAAGCATGATCGGTCTGGGTTTCCGCAATGAGCTCACCTGAGTCGGTTGGCCCGGCCACGCATGATTTCGCGCATTCGCCGCCCGGGCGTCAAGGAACATTTTCCCGGTGCGGTATCCCACCGTCCGTGTGCTAGCTTGCGAAAAGTGCTGCCAAGACTCCCGCGTCACCTCGCCCGTCTTCGATTCCTCGCGACATTCGCGATTCTCGCGCTGCTCGCCACCGCCCCGGCGCTGGCGGCGGACCTGCCCCTGCTGCGGTCGCTCTCCGCTCCGTACTTCACGGCCGACGTGGTCGTGTCCATGGACTCGACGGCCCGATCCTCGGTGGGCGTGACCTTCACGGTGCCCTACTCCGAGCTCAACTGGACGCGCACCGCGGCCGGCTTCGGCGCAGGGGTCGGCTTCTCGATCGTGTTCACGCCCGATCGCCGCGGCCGCCTCTACGGAGACAGCTGGGAGCGCCGCGTGCTCATCCAGGAGTACGCCCAGACCCGCAGCCCGCGGAACAACATGGTGGTCACGCGCAAGTTCGACCTGCCGCCCGGGCGCTACAACGTACGGCTCAAGGTGCGCGACCTGGGCAGCGATATCGAATCCGAGGCCGGCGACCGGATCTCGCTGCTCGACCTCTCCAAGGTCCCGGTGGGGTTCGCCGACCTGCAACTGGGCTTCGTGGACACCCTGGGCGCCTTCACGGTGCTGCCGACCCGGCGCTTCGGGATGAACATCGAGGACTTCGCCGCCCGCGTCATGTCGTTCGACCGCCGCCCCGGTGAGTGGCCGCGCCGGCTGGCGCTGCACTACCGGGTGGTGGACGAGACCAGCAACGTGCTCACCGAGGGGGACACCACGGTCACCCTGACCCGCCCGGCCGATGCCGTGCTCCTGCGCCCGGCGCACATGGACCTGTTCATCGGTTCCTACGTGCTCGAGGTGGAGCGGGTCGAGGGCAAGTCGCGCTGGCGCACGAGCCGCTCCTTCGAGGTCGAGGAAAGCGGCCCGCCGCACGGGCGCGACTACAACCAGATGCTCGAGGCGCTCGCCTACATCGCCCCGTCCGAGGAAGTGGACGCCATGCGCAACCTGGGCCCGGCCGACCAGGTCGCTGCCTGGGAGCGCTTCTGGCGCCGGCGCGATCCCACGCCCGACACCGGGCGAAACGAATACCAGATCGAGTTCTTCCGGCGGCTGCGTTACGCGGACAAGCACTTCTCGGGCTTCGGCCCGGGGTGGCGGTCGGACATGGGGCGGATCTACATCCGCTACGGCCCGCCCGACCAGATCGAGCAGCGTTCGGCCTCCAGCACCACCCCGACGGTCGAGATCTGGTTCTACAACCAGCCCTACCACCGGTTCGTGTTCGCGGACCGCGAAGGCTTCGGCCGCTTCACCCTGGTCCAGCCCTCGGGCGAATGAGCCCCGCGCCGACACATGGCGTGGTGTGCGGCGCCGCGCTCGACCTGCGGGTGCGCCCGGAGCACCGGGCCGAACTGGGTTCGCAGCTGCTCCTCGGAGAAGTCGTCCGCCTTGCGGGCAAGCCGCGCAAGGGCTGGCTCGAGGTCGAGGGCGCGACCGACGGCTACCGCGGCTGGGTGCGGGAGTGGGGGCTGCTGACGGTCTCCGCCACGCGGGCCCGGGCCTGGCAGCGCCACGCGCTCGGGCGGGTGGCCGAGCCCATCACCGCCGTTCGCGCCCGGCCGGGCGCCGGGATCGCCGTGAGCCCGCTGTTCTTCGGCTCCTGCGTCATCGCCGGTCCGGCGCGGCGCGGGGCGCGATCTGTCGAACTGCCCGACGGCCGGCGCGGCTTCGTGCCCGCTGCCGCCGTGCGCGAGCGCGCCGCGTCCGCCGTGTCGCTGGAGGAGCGCGCGCTTTCGCTGCTCGGGGCGCCGTACCTCTGGGGCGGGCGCACGCCTGCGGGCTACGACTGCTCGGCGTTCGTGCAGCAGGTGCTGGCCGAGCAGGGCGTTCGCCTGCCGCGGGATGCGCACGAGCAATACCTCGCCTGCCGGGCCCTGCGCTCGAGCGAGCAGCCCGCCCACGGCGACCTCGCTTTCTTCCGGGCCGAGGGGGCCCGGATGAGCCATGTGGGACTCGCGCTGGGGGAAAAGCTGTTCGTGCACAGCCGCGGGTGGGTGCGCGTGAGCTCGTTGGATCCGGACAACCCGTTGTGCGACAAACCTTTGATCCCGCAGTTCTGCGGTTGGTTCCGGCCCCGGCGCCGGGGCTGAGGGCGGCGATTGTCCCTCGCCGGAGTCCAATACGGGCTTGACAGGGGGGGGGCGGCTTCCTAACTTGCCGGGCGGGCGAGTGCCAGGGTCCTTCCCGGGAAGGAGTCGTCCTGGTTTTCTTCTTCGGGCTCCATCCCATGGACGTGGTGGAGCTTTTGGCATGTACGCCAGCTGTATCTTCGGAAGTGTCGGTTGCGAAACACGGGTGGTACTTCGCCGACGTCCGTCGGCCCTCGGTGCAGTTCCGAGGGGTGCCTCAGGGCCAGGGAGCATCAACCGTTTTCGCGCAAGGAGGCCTCAACACATGAACAACGGAATGAAGCGGTTCTTCGCTGTCGCTGCTGTGGCCCTCATGGTCCCGGCTGTGGCGGCTGCCTCGACGGCGCGCATCGCGGGCCTGAATGCCCCCGGCGACTACGTCAAGGGCGACTACACGGGCATGTTCACCTACCTGTCCGAAGTCAACTCGGTCGGCAACCTCGTGTACGTCGAGGCCGGCTCGATCTACTACAACCTCAGTGACCATGCGGTCGGCGCTGTGCTTCCGGGCCTGTTCGACGGCAAGTACGGCGTGTGGTCGTTCAACCTTCGCCAGTACCACCCGGCCCTCGGCCAGTCGTGGAACGGCTCGGGCCTGAACCCGTACAACTACAACATGTCCTCCGGTGACCTGGGCTACGACCCGAACATGCAGGGCGAAGCCTTCGACATCATCTGGGGTCACAAGATGGGCAACGGAAACCTCGCGCTGCGTGTCAACCGTTCGTTCGAGTCCACGGACAACGGCACGTCGCAGACCGAAGGCGACGGCAACTACAACCGCAACATCCTCGGCTTCGGTGGCGGTTACGGTTGGGACATGAACGCCAACACGCAGGTCGAGATCGGCGTTCACTACCAGCAGCGCTCGTTCGATCAGGGTACGGGTGGCTCAACGGACAACGGCGGCACGGCCATGCTGGTCGCGGCCCGCGCGTTCCGGAAGGCTGCCGGCAACCTGACGCTGGTCCCGGCCGTCAAGTACTTCAGCTTCGACAACTCGTACACGACGTCCACGCCGACCGACGTCGACGAGAAGTACAGCGGCTGGCAGGCTGGTCTCGCCGGCAACTGGACCGTCGGCTCGGACGACCTGCTCGTGTTCGGTGCCCAGTTCGCCCAGAACAAGGGTGACTACGGCGACGACACCGAGACGGAAACGTACATGCCGAACGTCTTCCTGGCGCTCGAGACGCACATCAACCCGTGGCTGACGTTCCGTGCGGGTGCCCAGAGCGCGATGTTCTACTCGTACAAGTACGAGCAGTCGAACCCCTCGGCCGAGTACACCGAGAAGGCCAACACGTTCAACTTCAACCTCGGCACGACGGTCAAGCTGGGCAACCTGACGCTGGACGCCGTTCTGGACCCGGCCTTCCTGCAGAACCCGTTCGCTCAGCTCATGGGCGGTTCGAGCGCGTTCTACTACAACGACTACTACGGCAACTCGCGTGGTGACGGCTTCAATGCCGGCAACACCGCGTTCCCGATGGTCTCGGCCACCTACACCTGGTAATCCGAGCAACAGTCGTCGCTTCGAACGAGGGGTGTCCGCAAGGGCACCCCTCGTTTTTCTCGAGGAGGTTCAGCGCATGAATCGTGGATTCCATCGTGTTGCCGCCGCCACCCTGATCGCCCTGCTGCTGCCCGTGGTCGCCGTGGCTTCGACCGCCCGTCTTCGCGGCCTCAACGCGCCCGGCGACTACGTCAAGGGCGAGGACACCGGCATGTTCACCTACCTGTCCGGGGTGAACTCGCTCGGCAACCTCGTCTACGTCGAGGCCGGCTCCTACTACTCGTACACCGACCTGACCGACCACGCGGTCGGCGCCGTGCTGCCCGGGCTCTTCGACGGCCGGTTCGGTGTCTGGTCCTTCAACCTGCGCCAGGAAGCGCCCGCGCTCGGCCAGACCACGCTCGGCGCGAGCCTCAATCCGGGCGACGGCGCCCAGGACGGCAACCAGGTCGGTGAGGCGTTCGACATCCTCTGGGGACACAAGCTGGGTTCTGGCAGCTTCGCGCTGCGGGTCAACCGCTCGTTCGAGTCCACCGACAACGGCACGCTCGAAACCGAAGGGCAGAGCAATGGCTCGCGCAACGTGATGGGGCTCGGAGCCGGCTACGGCTGGGACTTCAACCCCTCCACCCAGGTCGAAGTGGCCGCCCTGCTCCAGAACCGCACGTTCGACCAGGGTCCCAGCGGCTTCTCGAACGACGGCACGAGCAACTACCTGATCGCGGCGCGCGCTTTCCACAAGGCGTCGGGCAACCTAACCGTGATTCCCGTGATCAAGTACTTCAGCATCGATCGCGGGTTCAAGAACAACGCAACCGACGCCATCACCACCAACAAGCGCACGGGCTGGCAGGCCGGGCTCGCGGGCAACTGGAACGTGGGAACCGACGACCTGCTGGTGTTCGGGTTCCAGGTCGCCCAGAACCGCGACGATCGCGGCGACGGCAACAAGGACACCGAGACCCTGTTCCCCAACGTGTTCCTGGCGCTCGAGACCCAGGTGAACCCCTGGCTCGCATTCCGCGCCGGCGCGCAGAATCCCATGTTCCTCACGTACAAGGACGAGACCAGCACCACCGAGATCACGTCGAAGGGGCACTACTTCACGTTCAACCTCGGCGCCACGGTCAAGCTCGGCAATCTCGAGCTCGACGCGGTGCTGGACCCGGCGTTCCTGCAGAACCCCTTCGCCCAGCTCATGGGCGGGGCGAGCGCCTACTACGACGGCGAGAACGTCGCCTTCCCGGAAGTCAGCGCCACCTATCGCTGGTAGCCGGGACACAGCCGAACACCGACCGGGGGGTGCCCACGCGGGCGCTCCCCGGTTTCCTGTTTCGTCGCCGGGTCCGATCGTCGGCGAGGTGCCCCGGCGGGGAACGCCGTCGCGCCGACATTGACAGGAGCCGCGGATCGTCCCAGCTTTCGCGCCGTGGAACGGAACTCGTCCACTCGATCCACGCCATGGGCCGGCGGGGGCCGATCCGAGCACCTGCCGTGACCGGGGCCCACAACAGCATGGAGGCTGATCCGCATGCGAAACAGGTGGATGGGCGGCCTGGCGGCCGCATGGATCGCGCTCGTGGTGCCGGCAGTGGGCGGGGCCAGCGTGGCCCGCATCGCCGGGCTCAACGTTCCGGGCGACTTCGTCAAGACCGACGACACCGGCATGTTCACGTACCTGTCCGAGGTGAACAGCGCCGGCAATCTGGCGTGGATCGAAGCGGGCTCGGCCCGCCAGAGCTTCGGTGACCATGGCATGGGCGCGGTGATTCCCGGCCTGTTCGGCGAGCGCTATGGCGTCTGGTCGTTCAACCTTCGCCAGATGCATCCCGCGCTGGGGCAGGGAGGGCCGGAGGATCCGGTCAACACCGGCGGCTGGGACCCCGACTACGCCAACACCGGCGAGGCCTTCGACGTCCTCTGGGGGCACAAGCTGGGCGCCGGCAATCTCGGGCTGCGCTTCAACCGGACGTTCGTCTCGCAGGACGACGGCACGGACACCCAGGAGGGCGACGGCAACTACGGCCGCAACATCCTCGGGTTCGGCGCCGGCTACGACTTCGAGATGGACGAGAACACCCAGATCCAGATGGCGGGCCTGTACCAGTTGCGCTCTTACGAGTACTCCGCCACGGACAAGTCCGACGGGGGCAACGCCCTGCTCATCGCCGCCCGCGCGCTCCGCAAGTGCGGCGGCAACGTGCACGTGATTCCCGCGGTCAAGTACTACAGCTTCGACAACTCGTACCTCTCCGGCACCACCACGGTGACGGAGAAGCAGAGTGGCTGGCAGGCCGGCGCCGCCGGAAACTGGATCGTGGGAACGGGCGACCTGCTGGTGTTCGGCGCCCAGGTGGCCGGCAACAAGTTCGAGGAGCCCGGTGACCAGGAGTACTCGAGCACGTACATGCCCAACGTGTTCCTGGCGCTCGAGACTCACCTGACGCCCTGGCTCGCCTTCCGGGCGGGCGCGAACAACGCCATGTTCTACTCGTACAAGCACCAGTTCACGGGTGGCGAGCAGAAGTGGAAGAACCACGAGTTCACGTTCAACATCGGCACGTCCGTGAAGCTGGGCAGCCTCATGCTGGATGCCACGCTGGATCCGGCATTCCTGCAGAACCCGTTCGCGCAATTGATGGGCGGGTCGAGCGCGTTCTACTACGTCCAGTGGGACGACCGCTCGACGGGTGGATCGTGGGGCACGCTCGCGTTTCCCCAGGTGAGCGCGACCTACACCTGGTAGGCGGCACGAACGCTCGAAGTGCAGTCCCGAGCCCGGGTGTGTGCCAACGGACGCCCCCGGGTTTCGGTTGACAGGACGGCGGGCCCTTCCTAGTTTCACGCCCGCGCCGGTCCCAGACCGGGAGTCCGCGCCCCAAGTCCCGCAAGGAGGCCCCGCCGCATGCGCCACGGATTGACGCGTTGTCTTGCCGCCCTGTTGCTCTGCCTGACGTTCCCCTCGCTGGCCTCCGCCAGCGTCGCCCGCGTCATGGGCCTCAATACCCCGGCCGAGTACGTCAAGGGCGACTACACCGGCATGTACACCTTCCTGTCGCAGGTGAACCGCACCGGCAACCTCGTCTGGATCGAGGCCGGCTCGAGCGAGCGCGGCTTTGGTGACCAGGGCGTGGGCGCCGTTCTGCCGAACCTGTTCGAAGGGCGCACCGGCGTGTGGTCGTTCAACCTGCGCGCCGAGCACCCCGGGCTGGGCCAGGCCTGGTCGCGCAACCTGCTGGGGCCGTCGTTCAACTCCAACGACCGCGACTTCGCGGGCGGCGGCGAGGCGTTCGACATCCTCTGGGGCCACAAGCTGGGATCGGGCAACCTCGGTCTGCGCCTCCATCGCACGTTCCAGTCCACGGACGACGGCACCAACACGACCGAGGGCTCCGGCACGTACTCGCGCAACATCATGGGCTACGGCGTCGGCTACGACTTCCAGCTCAACCCCACCAACCAGGTCGAAATGGTCGTCCAGTACCAGCAGCGCACTTACGAGTCGAGCCCGACCGACCTGTCGGACGACGGCAGCGCGCTTCTGGTGGTGGGCCGCGTCATGCGCACGTGCGCGAACGCGACCGTGATTCCGCTCGTCAAGTACTACGCGATCGACCACTCCTCGCTCGTGAGCAATGTCGAGGTGGTGGACAAGAGCTCGGGCTGGCAGGTGGGCCTGGCCAGCAACTGGACCCTCGGCGCCGGTGACCTGTTCATCCTTGGCGGCCAGGTGGCGAGCGACAAGCGCGAGGACGCCGCCGACGAACAGATCACGCGGACCTACTATCCCAACGTGTTCGCCGCCATCGAGACGCACGTGAATCCCTGGCTGACGTTCCGGGCCGGCGCGCACGCGGCCGCCTTCCACAGCATCAAGGAAGAGGCCGGAACCACCGAGGCCACGTACAAGCAGGCGGACTTCTCGTTCAACCTCGGCACCTCGGTGAAGATGGGCTCGCTCACCTTCGACGCGGTCCTCGAGCCGGCATTCCTGCAAAACCCCTTCGCTCAGCTGTCCGGCGGCAGCAGCGCCTTCTACTCAAACAACTACTACAAGTTCCGCGCGGCGGGCGGCTCGCCCTTCTCGGTCGCTTTCCCCCAGGTGAGCGCCACTTACACCTGGTAGCAGCGTCAGCGGCATGTCGACACAGGCGGGGGGCGGCCCATCGGGCACCCCCCGCTTCGCTTTCCCGCCCGCGTTCGCTTGCCGAAAGTCGCCGCCGGTGTGGGAGTCGTTGACAGTTCATCAGTTCTGGACATAGTTTTGCGCAGGGCATCACCCCACAGATCGGTTCCCACGCCATTGGATGGCGTTCCCCTCAGCCTCGCAGGGGAGCCGGAGGGCACATGGTGATCGCAGTCGTCCCGACGCAACATGCATCCCCCAAAGAAATGACCGGTTGGCAAACCAGGCGACATCCCGTCGTCCTGGAAGCGTTTGTTGCTGCCTGAAAGGAGACCAGCCCATGCCTCGCAACCTTCTCTGGGCTATCCGGCTCGCAGTCCTGGCCGTGATGGTCGCCCTGGCGCCGTTTGCGCTCGCCGGTACCACCGGCAAGCTGACCGGCCGAGTGGTGAACGAGAAGAAGGAACCCCTGCCCGGCGTGAACGTGCGCATCGAGGGACAGCGACTCGGCGCCATCACCGACGACACGGGTGAGTTCTTCATCATCGGCATTCCGGCCGGCACGTACGTCGTGCGCATGAACCTCATCGGCTATGCGCCGTACGCCGCGAGCAACGTGCAGGTGGCGCCGGACTTCACCACCACGCTCAACGGAACGCTCCGCGTGGACGCCGTGCAGATCGGCGAGACGCGCGTGGACGCCACCCGGCCGCTGCTCCAGAAGGATGCCACGGGCACGACGCGCTTCATCGGCGCCGAAGAAATCGCCAAGCTCCCGACGCGCGGCTATCGCGACGCGGCGGCCCAGCAGACGGGCGTGGTCAACTTCAAGCGCCAGATCGACACGGAATCGCAGAACGGCAACACGCTGATCATCCGTGGCGGCCGTCCCAACGAGACCGCGTACTTCGTCGACGGCTTCTCGCAGCAGGATCCGCTGACCGGAACGTCGAGCACCTCGATCAGCAACAACGCCATCGAGGAAGTGGTCGTCATGACCGGCGGTTTCAACGCCGAGTACGGCCGCATCATGTCCGGCGCGGTCAACGTGGTCACGCGCGAGGGCGCGGAAAAGTACTCCGGATCGCTCGAAGCGGTCTCGGACGTGCTGGGCGGCGACTGGGTCGGCGCCCGCAAGACCGACTACAACATCTACGACTTCTCGCTGGGCGGCCCGCTCTGGCCGACCCTCGACAACATGAACTTCTACATCTCCGGTGAGCGCCGCTGGCAGGCGGACCGCTCGCCCTCGTTCATGACGCAGCAGTACCGCGACCAGCTCTCGGCGCTGGGCCAGGACCCGGACTTCAAGCCGTCCAACAGCTCGGGCGGCTTCTCGTTCCAGGGCAAGCTGGGCTGGCAGATCAACGAAAAGATGTCGCTCAAGGCCGGCGGCATGGGCTCCGAGGAGAACTGGCGCGAGTACGCGCACGCGTACCTGTTCAACCTCGACCACGGCGCCCGCTACCTCGACCGCAACGTCTCGTACTTCACCTCGTTCAATCATGTGGTGAACGCCCGCACGTTCTGGAACGTCGGCGCCAACTACTTCGAGACCATGCGCAAGCGCGGCGACGCCATGGCGTTCGACCGGCTCAACGAGTACTACGTTCCCACGAACCCGCGCTATGACCAGGACGTGCCGATCTTCTTCGACGAAGGGCACATCTTCGACGACTACCTGCAGCGCCGCTCCAGCTACTACGGCGTCCAGGGATCGGTCACGTCGCAGCTGAGCCGGCACAACTCGATCAAGGTGGGTGCGGACTACCAGCGCCACACGCTGCGCCTGTTCAATCACTTCTTCCCGGTGCAGCTGGGCGGCGCGACGCCGAACCTGACGGACTGGGACGGCTATGGCTACGACATGCGCGTCGTCCGTGACGGCGCCGGCAACATCACGCGTGTCGATCTCGTCGAAACCGAGGACGAGACCCGCGACGGCCCGAAGCACCCGAAGACCTGGTCCGTCTACGCGCAGGACAAGTTCGAGCGCGAGGGCGTGATCGTGAACGCCGGGCTCCGGCTGGATCACATCAACGTCAGCACGAACGCGCTGGTGTCCGAGCTCTACCCGCTCGGCG
>JADLGX010000444.1 GCA_020849095.1 Candidatus Eiseniibacteriota bacterium | reverse complement strand
GCTCCTGCCCGCCCACCGAGATCAGCGTGTTGAAGTTGAGGCTGGAGACACGCGTGGTCCACACGCTCTTCTCCGACAGCTGGCTCGTCCACACGGTGGTGAACTGCTGGTAGCGGTCGTCGGTCGTTGGCATGTGATCCGGCATGTTCTGCGCCTGGTACGTGGAGTCCAGCTTGAGCGGCGACCACGAGCCATAGCGCGGGCTCAGCCGTTCGACGTCGCCGTTGGCGTCCCGCAGCGTGTCGAACGTGACCGCGACGAAACCCTTGCGGCTCCACATGTGATTGTAGGGAGTCGCGACCGTGCGGTTGTTGATCGTCTCGAACGTGAACTTGTTCCGCGGATTCATGCGGTACGCGAGCTTGAAGTTCGTGTTGATCTGGTTGTTCTGCCGGTTGCCGAGCTGGATGAAGTCGAGCAGCGTGCGGCGCGGCTTGGTCAGGCTCGAGCGCAGGTAGGTGTCCTGCCAGGTGCCTTCGTAGGTGAGGAAGTAGGTCAGGTTGCGGATGGGCGTGGGACCGCCGATGCCGAACTGGAAGCGGTCGTAGTTGTCGAACGTTTTGGTCGGATCGCCGTAGCGGTCCGTGTCCCAGCGCACGTCGCCGCCGAAGCGGTCGGTGCCTTCCTTCGTGGTCACGGCGACGACGCCCGAGAGCGCGTTGCCGTACTCGGCGTCGAACCCGCCCGAGATGACGTCGGTGCCGGCCACGGCGAGCCCGGCGATGTTCGCGCTGCCGCCGAACGCCGGGTCGGTCGCCTCGACGCCGTCGAACTGGAACTTCACCTCACCGCCACGGCCGCCGCGGAAGTGCAGCTGGCCGCCCTGCGCCACGATGCCCGCCTTGGTGGCGACGGCCTGGCTCAGGTTGTCCACCGGGATCTCCTTGAGCTTCTCGGCGGAGATGGTCTGCTTGGTCGCGGAGGACTTGGTGTCGATCTTCTTTTCCGCGCGCACTTCGACTTCCTGCACGGTCGTCACGGTGCGGCTCGCGCCCACCGAGAAGGAGACCGTGGTGGTCTGTCCGGCGTTCACCTGCACGGTCTGGATGACGGGCTCGAAGCCGATGGCCATCAGCTTCACCTGCTGCGCTCCGACCGGCACACCGGGAATCACGAAGTTGCCGTTCTCGTCCGTCATCGTGCCCTGCTTGGTGCCGAGCACGATCACGTTGGCGAACCCGAGTCCGCCACCGCCCTTCTCGAGGGCCTTGCCGGCGATCTTGCCGACCGAAGCGGCGGCAGGACGCGCGGGCGCTGCGGCGGCCGGCTTGGCCGGGGCGGTCGTGGCGGGCTTTGCCGGCGCGGCTGCGGCCGGACGCGGTGCTGCCGAGGCAGGCGGCTTCTGCTGGGCGAGCGCGGGGAGCGCCAGCGCCAGCGTGATCGCCGCGACGGTGACAGCCGCGATGAAACGTCTGGCGTACGTACGCATGGGACAGGACCCTCTTGGGAATGCGGCCCGAATGGACTGGAGGAAAATCTGGCACAAAGTGCCAACTCCCCCCCGTGGTGTCAACGCATTTTCCGGCTTCAACTCGTTCCCGAGCCTTGAGTTCCGCTCACCGATCGGGGTGAGACGAGACCCGGCGACGTTCTGGGGCGGGACGGAGCGAGCAGTGGACCGGCGGTGAGTGGTGGGTCGCCGCAGTGAAGCGGCGCATGCATGGCACCAAAGCGGGTACGCAACTTCTTGGCGGTGCCAGCCGCCCGGTCGCCCCTACTATCGGGAAGCCCCGGCGAAAGGTCAACGCCTTTTTCACCGGGGCTTCCGAATGTCAGGAGTTTCGGGGAGGGCGGGATCAGAAATCCCAGCGCAACCTCGAGACCAGCTGCTGCTGCGTCTGTCGGTGGTTGACCGGATCGTCGTAGTCGCTGCCCAGGACGCCGAACGCGTAGCCCGCCTCGAACGACCAGCTGGTCGCGACCGGCTTGAGCGCGAGTCCCAGGGAGAAGGACTGCCCCACCATCTCGTTCGCCTGCGTGAGGTCGTCGCCGTCCTGCCAGCGCACGGCATAGCCCAGGCGGCCCGTGACGATCGGCGTGCACACGTACTCGACGCCGGCCCGGACCGAATAGGCCACCGACTTGGGCCCCTCGCCCAGCAGGTCGTCCTCGGTCAGGTCGCGCGCCCAGTTCCACTCGGCGCCCGCGATGCCGCGGTGGAACTTGTAGGACATGCCTGCGCCGTAGCCCCAGGCGTAGCGGCGATACTCGTCGCTGCGGACGGAGTCCGGCAGGAACAGCGTGTCCACGCCGACCCGGTACCAGATGCTGCTGAGGAAGTGGTTGAACGAGGAGAGGTCGTTCGGGTGCGGCGCCTTGACCTGCGTCTTGTTGGCCGCCGTCCACAGCTGCCCCGTCAGCGCCACCTTGCCCGAGGTCCAGCGCACGCGGCTGTCCAGCGAGCTGCCCTTGTCCTCGCGCTCGAGCAGCCGGCCGCGGCCCACCAGCGGGATCGCGCCGACTCCGGCAGAAAGGCTGAAGCGCCAGTCCTGCGGCGAGCTCGAGTCGTAGCCCCGGCCGTCGATGCCGTACTCGATGCTCTGGCCGAAGCGGCCGAACAACGAGGCCTGGCCCGACTTGGTCGGACGCTCTTCCGTGGTCTCGGCGCTGTAGCGGCCGGCCTCGTTGAGCCCGTGCAGCTTCTGGTGCTGGGCGTCCGCCATGACGGCGAGCGTGTGGTTCTTGCCCAGCGGATACGAGAGCCCCGCGCCGAGCGAGCGCGTCGAGACCTTGTACTCGTCCGGGACGAAGTAGTTCGGCGAAGGCAGCACCATGCCGTCCTGGGCGATGTACTCACCGGTCGGGTTGCTCACGAACAACCGGTATTCGTCACGCAGGTGCTGGCTCGCGAACCGCAGCCGGATCGCGTAGCGCAGCTTGTCCTTGAGCAGGTACTGGAACGGGCCGTTGGCGATGGCCGTGACGTCCGGCTCACCCACCGAGCGGCGCGCCTCGACGTCGTCCGACCACGGCGAATCGGTGCGCACCGAACGCATCTGGCCGACGATGCCGAAAGCCCGGCCCTTGGCGTCGCGGTGGAAGGTCTCGAACGGCAGGCTCACCGAGCGTCCGGCCAGGTACTGGCGGATGCGCGTGCCGGGGAGGTCGTGCTTGCCCGACACCGCGCCGGTGCGCGGCGACAGCTTGAGCGTGGAGGTGGTGTCGTCCCAGGCCACGCCGAGCGGATTGCCGGCCATGTCCCAGAGCGAAATCTGGCGGTCGCGATCGGCGACGGCCAGCCCGAGCCCGCCCATGCCGAGAAGGCGCGGGCTGTCGGCAAAAGTGTCGTCGAGCCCGGCCGCGCGAAGCGTCGGGTCGTAGAACTGAGCGGATGCCGGCGCGGCGAACAGCGAAGCAGCCAGCGTCAGCAACATCAGCGCATGCGGCAGAACCCTGCGCGAAGGGCTCATGGCACTCCTTTCAACCGTATCTCTTATGGACGGGACGTGGCCGTACGACGGCATGGAGCCACCCTCACGGGCGGCACGAGTGCACGGTCAACGCTCTGTGCGGAGCTCGAAGCCGGGATACTAGGGAGACACTCGCGACAGTGTCAACGCGGAACTCTCCCCGCGCGTTCGGCTTGGGAGCTCCGGCGCGGCCCCGAGACGTACTCGTCGTCCGCGAACCAGAAGCGCCACGCCCACTCGAGACCGTGCCGGATGCCGATCCGCGGCCCGCGCCGCACGCGTTCGCCGCGCCGGCGCCCCCCGCCGGGCAGCACCCGCAGCGGGCCCCGGGCCAGGTCGGCGCCGTCGTGCTCGCGCGAGAGAGCGAGCCCCTGCGCCACGCAGCCCGGACCGCGAAGCAACGAGCGCATGTCGTCCCTGCTGCGCCGGCGGCGCAGGGCGTCGAGCCCTTCGAGCGGCTCCAGCGCCCGGATGAGCACGGCGGCCGCCCGCCCCTCGGGCTCGCACACGAGGTTCACGCAGTGGTGCATGCCGTACGTGAAGTAGACGTAGGCGTGCCCGGGCGGCCCGAACATGACCGCGTTGCGCGGCGTGCGTCCGCGGAAGGCGTGGCTGGCGGGGTCGCCGCTCGAGCGGTACGCCTCCACCTCGACGATGCGTCCGGCGACGCGCTCCCCTCCCGCGTCGCTCACCAGCACGCGGCCCAGCAGGTCGCGGGCGACCGCCACCGCGCCGCGCGCGTAGAACGCGCGCGGCAGCGGCGTCGATGCGGTGTTCGCGTTCAGTGACCCATCGGCGCGCCGACGCCGAGGCGCTCGAGCGGGCCCATCATCATGGCCTGGATCTCGGCGAGCCGCTCCGCGGTGCGCGCCTCGAAGCGCACGACCACCACGGGCTGCGTGTTGGACGCGCGCACCAGTCCCCAGCCGTCGCCGAACTCGACGCGCGCGCCGTCGATGTCGATGACCTTGTACTTGCCGGCGAACTCGGCCTTGAGCGTCTCGGGGATCACGAACTTCTTGTCCTCGTCGCAGGCCAGCCGGGTCTCGGGCGTCGAGAAGTACTGCGGGATGGACTCCACGAGCTCGTCGAGCGTCTGGCCGGTCGAGGCCACGTACTTGAGCAGCCGGCCCGCCGCGAACAGCGCGTCGTCGAAGCCGAAGAAGCCCTCGCTGAAGAACATGTGGCCGCTCATCTCGCCGGCGATGGGCGCGCCCGTCTGCTGCAGCTTGGACTTGATGAGCGAGTGCCCGGTTTTCCACATCGTGGGCTTGCCGCCATGAGAAAGGATGTCCTCGATCAGCCCCTGCGAGCACTTGACGTCGAAGATGATCTCGGAGCCCGGCAGGCGCGTGAACACGTCGCGCGCGAAGAGCGCCAGCAGCTGGTCGCCCCACACGATGCGGCCGCTGCCGGTGATGGCTCCGATGCGGTCGGCGTCGCCGTCGAACCCGATTCCCAGGTCGGCGCCGGTCTCGGCCACCTTCTTCTTTAGATCTACCAGCAGCGCGGGCACGGTCGGGTCCGGCAGGTGGTTCGGGAACGTGCCGTCGAGCTCGGAATAGAGCGGCGTCACGGTGTGCCCCATGCGCTCGAACACGCGGGGCACCACGGTTCCGGCGCAGCCGTTGCCGCAGTCCATCACCACCTTGAGCCCCTTGGGCGACTTGCAGCGCTCGACGAGCATGTTCTGGTAGTCGTCGAGGATGGGCTTGTCGCTCCACGACGCGGAGCCCGCCTCGAGGTCGCCCGTGAGGATCATCTTCTTCATGGCCTGGATCTCGGCGCCGTACAGCGGCAGCTTCTTCTTGGCCATCTTGAAGCCGTTGAACTCGGACGGGTTGTGGCTGCCCGTGATCTGCATGCCGCCGTCCAGCCCGCGCGCGACGACCGCGTAGTACAGGGCGGGCGTCGGCACCAGGCCCACGCGCTCGACGGCGACGCCGGCCGCGAGCATGCCCTTTTCCGCGTACGCGGCGAGGCGCTCGCTGCTCGGGCGCACGTCGCGGCCGATGGCCACGCGCGTGCCGCCCTCGCGGCGGATGACGGTCGCGAACGCGCGGCCCACGGCCTCCGCGGTCTCGTTGCTCAGCTCGGTCTCGTGCAGCCCGCGGATGTCGTATTCCCGAAAGATGTGCTCCGGAAGCATGATCAGGCGTCCTTCCTCTTCAGGTAGGCGTCGATGAACGCGTCGATGTCGCCGTCGAGCACCGCGTGCACGTCGCCGATCTTGGTCTCGGTGCGATGGTCGTTGGCCATGGTGTACGGCTGCATCACGTACGAACGGATCTGGCTGCCGAAGTCGATGTCCTTCTTGACGCCGGCGATCTTCGCGGTCTTTTCCTTCTCGAGCGCCTCGTAGTGCACGAACAGGCGCGACATGAGGATCTTCATGGCCGCGTCCTTGTTGCGGTGCTGGCTGCGCTCGCCCTGCGACTGCACCACGAGCCCGGTCGGGATGTGCGTCAGGCGCACGGCCGACTCGGTCTTGTTCACGTGCTGGCCGCCCGCGCCGCCGGCGCGGAACGTGTCCACGCGCACGTCGCCGGGCCCGATGTTGACGGTGACGGTGTCGTCGATCATGGGCATCACCGCGGCGCTCGCGAACGACGTGTGCCGGCGCTGGTTGGCGTCGAACGGCGAGATGCGCACCAGCCGGTGCACGCCGGACTCCGCCTTGAGGTAGCCGTAGGCGTACTCGCCGTCGATCTCGAGCGTGGCGTCCTTGATGCCCGCCTCGTCCCCTTCCTGCAGGTCGAGCAGCGTCACCTTGTAGCCCTTGCGCTCACCCCAGCGCTGGTACATGCGCATGAGCATCTCGGCCCAGTCCTGCGATTCGGTTCCGCCGGCGCCCGGGTGGATGTTGACGACGGCGCCGAGCCGGTCGTGCTCGCCCGACATGAGGCTGCGCGTCTCGAGGTCGGTGACCTGGCGCTCGAGCTGCGTCATCTCGCGCTCGAGTTCGACCAGCATGCTCTCGTCGTTCTCGCTCTCGGCCATGTCGAGCAGGTCGGAGAGGTTGGTGCGCGACGCGGCGCGCGAGCCGTAGTCGTCGATGTTCTTCTTGGCCGCCTTCAGCTCGCCGACGATCTTCTGCGCCTCGTCCTGGCGGTCCCAGAAACCCGGCTGCGCCATGCGCTGCTCGAGTTCCGCGACGCGCTGGGAACAGGCGTCGATGTCAAAGATACCTCCGCAGACCGTCGAGACTGGCGGAGGTCTGGTCGAGGCGCTTGCGAAGTTCGGCGGTCGTGAGCATGAACGGTCCCTGTCCGGTGTCGGGAAGTGAACGACGGCGATGCGGCCCGACACCTTAAGGAGAAACCCCCGGCCGCGCAAAACCGCCGCTCCCAGAAGCTCAGTCGCGCTCTTCGCCCCTGCCGTCCAGCCCGGCCAGTCCCTTCTCGGCGTTGCGCGCGCACTCCGTGCCCAGCGTGGTGCGGCTCGAGCGGCCGAGCGCCAGCGCGATGCCGTACCACTCGCGGCGCTTGTCCTCGCCCACCTCGTCCTCGAGCATCGAGGCCAGGTTGAGCGCGGCGTTGGCCGCCGCGGCCCGCCCGGTCGAGGTGCCGCTCGAACGCCCGCGCTCGAGCGCCTGCTCGTACGCGTAGCGGGACTCCAGCTGGCGCTCGAGCGCCATGAGCACGTGCCCGGAGTTGACCGCCGCCATGGCGGCGAGCCCGTCGGACTCGTGCCCCGTGCTGCCGCGCAGCTGGCGCAGCGCGCGCTGGAACTGGGCGAGCGCCTCGGGGAGCCGGCCCGCCTGGCGGTCGAGGTGCCCGGCCAGCAGCAGCGCGTCGAGCGCCACGCGCTCGCCCACCTCGGCGCCGCTCTCGAATCCGCGGTCCGCCACCTCGGCCAGCAGCGCGCGCGCCTGTGGCGCGTCGCCGTCGTGCAGCTTCTGGAACGCGCGGGCGTAGTTCGCGGCCGCCGCCAGGGCGCGTCCGGTGGGCGACTCGAGCCCGCCCGCGAAGGCGGCCGCGTCCTCGGCCAGCGCGCGCGCCTCGGCCCAGCGGTCGAGCGAGCACAGCACGCGGTGCAGGCTGCACGCGGCCTGCGCGGCCAGCTCGCGCACCCACGGCTCGCCGCTCAGGCGGCCGCGCGCATAGGCGTTGCCCAGGTGCTCCACCGCGAGCGCGCGGTCGTCGGACTCGCCCAGCGTCTGGCCCAGCCGCATCTCCGCCAGCACCACGTAACGCCCCACCGCCTGCGCGTCGCACGAGGGCGACATGCCGATCGCGGCGCGCAGCCGCGCGCCGGCCTCTTCGGTGCGTCCCACGCTCACCAGCTGCTCGGCGAGCGCGATGGACGACTGCACGGCCGCCAGCATGCCCTCCGACGTGCGGCTCGCGCGGCCCAGCTCGATCGCGCGCACGTACTGCCCCGCCGCCTCGACCTCGCCCGGC
>JADLGX010000443.1 GCA_020849095.1 Candidatus Eiseniibacteriota bacterium | reverse complement strand
CGGCCGCCTGCACGCAGGACCTGACCGAGCTGCTGTCCTGGAAGCGCGCGCCGGGCATCGCCACGTTCGACCCGCACCGGTTCCCCGAACTGCGCCAGACGCGCGACGGCATCGTGGCGCTGGGGGCGGCACAGGGCTGAGGCGAGCGGCAGGGCACTGGGAACGTTTTCAGCGCATCGGGGTGCGTCCGGCGCGTTTACCCGCGCGTGGCGCGCGTCTATACTGCGCCCGCCATTCTGACACCCCCTCTCCAGCCGCGCCGCCGGTCACCGCGGGGTCTTCCCGCCACGAGCCAGGCGCTCCAGGACGGAGCCATCTCCCATGAGTCTCGAACTGAAGAACCTCGACGAAGTCCGCCAGGCGGTCGCCGTACTGGCCACGAATAACCCCGACGCCCTCGACCGCCTCGTGTGGACCGGCGTCTTCGGAACCGGCGAATTGCGCGACGCCGCCCGCCAGGGCGTGTTCGACCAGTGCCGAAGCAGCGGCATCTACCCCGCGTCCATCCACGGCCTGTACATGGCGCGCGGCCGCGGCGAGGCGCCCGCCACGTTCACCGTGCCGGCGATCAACATCCGCGGCATCACGTACGACACCGCGCGCGCGCTGTTCCGCGCCCGCAAGGCGCTCGACGCGGGCGCCGTGCTCATCGAGATCGCGCGCTCGGAGATCAGCTACACCGACCAGCGCCCGCTCGAGTACACGTTCGTGCTGCTGGCCGCCGCGCTGCGCGAAGGCTGGAAGGGCCCGGTGTTCATCCAGGGCGACCATTTCCAGATCAACGCCAAGCGTTACGTGGCCGACCCGAAGACCGAGATGCAGACCGTGCTCGACCTGTCGGCCGAGGCCCTCAAGTCCGGCTTCTACAACATCGACGTGGACACCTCCACGCTGGTGGACCTCGACAAGCCCACGCACGCCGAGCAGCAGCAGGTGAACGGCTCGCTGTGCGCCGAGATCACGGCGTTCATCCGCAAGCACGAGCCCGCGGGCGTGCACGTGTCGGTGGGCGGCGAGATCGGTGAAGTGGGCGGCAAGAACTCGACCGCCGAGGAGCTCGAGGCGTTCGTGGACGTGTTCAACGCGTCGCTCGCCAAGCTCGCCCCGGGCAAGCCCGGCATGAGCAAGATCTCGATCCAGACCGGCACCAGCCACGGCGGCATTCCGCTGCCGGACGGCTCCATTGCCAAGGTCAAGCTGGACTTCGACACGCTCGAAGCGCTCTCCAAGCTGTCGCGCGAGAAGTACGGCTTCGCCGGCGCGGTGCAGCACGGGGCGTCCACGCTGCCGAGCGAGCTGTTCGGCGAGTTCCCCAAGCGCGGCGCCTGCGAGATCCACCTGGCGACCGAGTTCCAGAACATGATCTTCGATCACCCGGCGTTCCCCGCCGATCTCAAGGCGACCATCTACGCCAAGCTGCGCGAGACCGACGCGGCCGAGCGCAAGGCGACCGACACCGACGAGCAGTTCTTCTACAAGACGCGCAAGAAGGCGCTCGGCGGATTCAAGAAGGAGCTGTGGTCCATGGCGCCTGCCGTGCGCCAGGCCATCGGCGAGGCGCTGGAGCAGCGCTTCACGTTCCTGCTCACGCAGCTCAAGGTGAACGGCACCTCCGAGGTCGCCGCGAAGTTCTGTCCGTTCGTTCCCGGCTCGTTCCCCACGGCGGCCGCCGGTGTGGGCGCGAGCAAGGGCCCCGAAGACGTCACCGGTCTGTCCGACTGACGGAGGAGCGCATGGTCGATCGTGCCGTCACGCTTTCGCAGTTCGTCTTCCAGCAGGAACGCGAACACCCCGAAGCCAGTGGGGAGTTCACCAGCGTCCTGCTCGACATCGCGCTGGCCGCCAAGATGATCAACAAGGCGGTCATCCGTGCCGGGCTCGTGGACGTGCTGGGAGCCACCGGATCCGAGAACGTGCAGGGCGAAAAGGTCCAGAAGCTGGACGTGTTCGCTCACGACACGATCATGAAGGTGCTGGGCTCCACCGGGCAGTTGGCGGTGGTGGCCTCCGAAGAGGACGAGGGCATCGTTCCGATGCCCGAGGGCGCCCCGGTCGGCAAGTACGTCGTGAACTTCGATCCGCTCGACGGATCGTCGAACATCGACGCCAACGTCAACATCGGGACCATCTTCTCCATCCTGCCGCGCATCTCGCGCAAGGGGCACGGCACCATCGAGGACTGCCTGCAGGCGGGCCGGCGCCAGTTGTGCGCCGGCTACATCCTGTACGGCACCACCACCATGCTCGTGTACTCCACGGGCGACGGCGTGCACGGCTTCACCTACGAGCCCAGCATCGGCGAGTTCCTGCTCTCGCACCCGCACATCCGCACCCCTTCGCGGGGCCGGATCTACAGCGTGAACGAGGGCAACTACGCCAAGTGGACCGAAGGCATGAAGCGCTACGTGGACTGGCTGAAGATGGAAGACAAGGCGACCGGACGGCCGTACAGCGGGCGCTACGTGGGCTCGCTGGTGGCCGACTTCCATCGCAACCTGCTGTACGGGGGCATCTACCTGTATCCGGCCGACGCCAAGAACCCGAACGGCAAGCTGCGCCTGCTGTACGAAGGCGCTCCGCTGGCGTTCATCGCCGAACAGGCGGGCGGCTCGGCGAGCGACGGGGTCAAGCGCATCATGGACATCGCCCCGAGTTCGCTGCACCAGCGCACCCCGCTCTACCTGGGCAGCCCGGAGGACGTGCGCGAGTGCGAGATGTTCCTCACCGGGCAGCACGAGGGCGTGGGCATCGAGCGCCGGGGCTGCTGACGGCGGCGCGGCACGAGTGAACGCGAAGGCCTCCCGCGATGCACGGGAGGCCTTCTGCGTTTCTTGCCGCGTGATGCGAAGCGCGCGGCGTCAGCCCCGCGCCAGCGCCAGCCGCACCGCCTGCGCCAGTCCGCCCTCGTCGGCGTCGCCCACCACCACCTGCGCACGCGCCTTGACGCTCTCGTGCGCGTTGCCCATGGCAATGCCGAGCCCCGCGGCCTCGATGGCGTCGAGATCGTTCTCGCCGTCCCCCACCATGGCCACCTCGTCCACGCCGAGCCCCAGGTGCGTGGCCAGCCAGCGCAGCGCCGTGGCCTTGCTGGTGCCGCGGCGCGTGTGGTTGGAGAACACCGCGCCGGGCGCCCACGGCGCGGTGGCGGGGTTGGCCTCGAGGTCGGCGAGCGGCTCGGTGAGCGCGCGAAAGTGCGGCCAGCGGCTCTCGTCCACCACCCACTGCGCCCGCACCAGCGTGGTTCCCGCCTCCAGCACGGCCAGCAGGTCGCCGATCACGGGCTCCATCGCCAGGTGCTCGGCGTGCAGGAGATTCAGCGGCGTGGTGGCTTCCACGAAGAACCCCGCCTCGCTGAACGCCTCGACGGGTTCGCCCTCGCGGCGCGAGATGGCGACCAGTTCACGGAACGACTCGACCGGCAGCGTGCTCGCGTACGCGGCGGGCCGGTCCGGCTGGGTGACCACGGCGCCGCTCTGGAAGACGTGGAAGCCTTCGGGAGACACCTGCCGCGCATACTCGAGCGCGCGGCCGTGCCCGATGCGTCCCGTGCAGATGCCCAGCATCACCCCTCGGGCACGCGCCTCGTCGAGCGCGGACCACGTGCTCTCGTGCACGCCGTCCCGCCCGACGAGGGTGCCGTCGATGTCCACCAGGATCAGCCGGATCCCCGGGGTCTTCACTACTGGGTGATGCGTTCGCTCTCGATGATCACGGCGGCGGTGCGAATGCCGAGCGTGAACGCCGAGCGGAACTCGCCCTCGACCCCGACCTTGGCGCCGTCGCGCGGCGCGCCGTTTTCCTTGGTGACGATCGTGATGCGGCCTGTGCCGTCGTCCAGCATGTAGGCGCCGTAGCCCATGATGCTCATACCGCCCGAGGTCTCGCCGGCCACGTGCACGGTCTTCTTGTCGTGCTGGCCCGGATCGTCGAGCAGGCTCTTCACGGTCGAGAGCGGCACATCCTTGCGGCAGCCGGCGACGAGCGCGACGGCCATCAGCGATCCCACGGCGAGCGCGCGAAGCGTGTTCTTGCGGTTCATGGTGTCCTTCTGTCTGAACGGGGTTCGTGTCGAGGGGAGCACTGCCGGAAACGCCCCGCGGCTATTCGCCGCCGGGCCACAGCGAGGCGACGCGCCAGCGGATCTCGTCGCGCACCTCGCGAAAGACGTCCAGTTGCTTCTCGGCCGGCGCCTGCGTGGGGTCGGGCAGCGGCCAGTGCACGCGCCGCACGTCGCCCGCCACCGCGGGGCACACCTCGGCGCCCTCGCCGCACAGCGTGACCACGGTGTCGGCCTCGCTCCAGGGCAGGTCGTGGACGTGCTGCGAGAGCTGGGCCGAGATGTCGATGCCCACTTCGCCCATGACCGTGATCGCATGCGGATTGACGCCACGCGGCTCGGTGCCCGCGCTCATCACGGTCACGCGCGAGGGCGCCAGCTTGCGAGCGAAGCCCTCGGCGATCTGGCTGCGCGAGGAGTTGTGCAGGCACAGGAAGAGCACCTTGTCGGGCGGGCGGGTGACGAATGCATCGGGAGTGAGGGGCTCGGTCATTTCGTCACGACCTTCAGGGTTTGAGTACGACGCTCTTGTACACGCGGGCGGCAGCGGCGCCGCCCAGCAACGGTCCCACCCACCAGATCCAGTGATCGCCCCACGTGCCCGAGATGAGCGCGGCGCCGAAGGCGCGCGCCGGGTTGAGCGCGGCGCCCGTCAGCGGCCCGCCCACGAGAATGCCCATGAGCAGGGTGAGCCCGATGCCGAAGCCGCCGATGCGCGGCGCGCGCTCGTCCACCGCGGTGCCCCACACGGCGGTCACCAGGAAGAACGTGAGCACGAACTCGAGCAGCACGGCCTGCGTCGGCGAGATGAGCGGGTTCACCGCCGCGGCGCCGTAGTGGCAGGCATCGCCCGCCTCGCCCGGCAGCACGGCGCGCAGCAGGAAACTGGCGACCACGGCGCCCATGACCTGCGAGATCCAGTAGGTGATGGCGGACGTCCACGACTGCCGGCCCGTGACGACGAACCCCAGCGTGACGGCGGGGTTGAAGTGCCCGCCCGAGGTGGCGCCGAGCGCCGAGATCATGACCGCGAGCGCAAGGCCGTGGGCGATGGCGATGCCGAGCAGCCCCGGCTGGCCGGTGAGCTGGTGGACCACGATGGCACCCTGCCCGATGAAGCAGAGCGTGAAGGTGCCGAGGAACTCGGCCCAGTACGACTTGGGTCCCTGATCCATGCGTGCTCCTCCGTAACGGGCTCGGCCGGGTCGCGACGGGAGCACGCTACGCGAGCGGCGAAGCGGGCGTCAACGAAACCGGGAGCGGTCCGGACAGGCAGGGCGGCACGATGCTCATGACTAGCGAACGCGAACCAGTCTCCGGGTCGTCTCCATTCCGCCTCCCGTGGCGCGCAGGAGGTACACGCCAGGCGCCGCGGCTGTCCCATCAGTCCGGCGTCCATTCCAGGACCAGCGGGTCACCCCCGCACTCAGCTCGCCATCGTGCAGATGTGCCACGACTGCACCCCGCAAGTCGTGCACAGCGACGCTCACTTTGGCGCGACCGGGATTCGCCAGCGCCACAACGACGCGATCGCCGAAGGGATTCGGGCGCGGCGCCTCCCACGCGAGTTGGCGGATCGCCGCGGGCAGCGCGATCGTGATGGGCGTGCTCCACACACTCTCGCCGTTGCGCTTCACGATCTCGAGCCGGTAGGTGTAGTCGTTGCCCGGCTCGGCGTCAGTGTCGGTGATTTCGTAGTCGCGCTCGACTCGCCCGTCAGGCGCAGGCAGGGTCATGCCGAGCGTCTCAAATGCTCCATTCGGGTCCGCGGCACGATGAAGTCGAAACGCCAGATCCTCCCCGTCTCCGCCTATGCGCCAGCGCAGCAGCACGCCCGTCGCCGCAGCTTCACCCTCGAAGCGCGAGATCGCCGTAGCGGTGAGGACGTCAGGGCTGAAACTCGCGGCATAGATCTCGGGACCCACTGCGGAGTCCACCAGCTCGCGATCTCGACCGTCCACCCAGGCGACATGCACGTCGGTACCGCTGGTGGTCATCGCCATATGCCAGCCCGGGAATGTCGTCGTAGAACCCGTGTACCACGAGCTCGCGTAGTCCGAAATGAGCTGCGACGGATGAAATGTCAGGCCGCCATCAGTGGACATGCGCCAGCGCACCGCCGCGCGCGAGCCGCAATGGGACTCCTCTCGAAAGTCATACCACGCCACATGCACACGGCCCTGAACGTCCACCGACACCTCGGGAAGCGCGTCGGTGAACCCGGGCGGCCCATCGCTCACCCGACGTACCGGCGCCCAGGTCAGGCCACCGTCGTCAGACCACGTGATGACCGCATCGCGATGATCACGAGCGACCGATGTCGGAGAGACCACGAAGTCGGCCACCGAGACCTGATATGCCACCGAATATCGCCCTGCACCGGTCATCCGCACGTAGTAGCGCCCGTCGCTCGGAAGCGTGAGCACCATGGGAGGCTCGGGCTCCCCCCCCATCGGGACTGCACTGGTGCGGACCATCTCGACGCTCGACATGCTGTCCGGGCAGAAGACCACAGCCAGCCCCGACTCGATGAAGTCCGGCCACGGGTACCACTCCGAACGACCGGTCAAAGTGACCGTCTGGCCGGCACGCCCATCAAAACCAAAGAAGTCGGGGGTCGAAGAACCAAAGTCGGAGCTCGGCACACCACCAAGCAATGACTGCCCGATCGAGAATGTGGTCGCTTGAGCCGGGCTGTCGTTTGGTTCCACCTCATCCACCGTTCCAGCGACCGGGCCTGATTCGCCACTGGCCTGTTGTACCCACGTGGCGTACAGGCGGCCCCGTCGGGGACTTGCGCTGCGGTCCACCGCCAAGGAAGGGAAGTTGGGAAAACTGAATGAACGCGGCACCGCAGCATTGAGCTCGCTCGACTCACCTGTCCCGGGGGGAGGCGTGTTGAGATTGTCAGCGTGCTGCGCTACGACGGTGGGGCTGGAAAACGTCGCGCCCTGATCCGTCGAGCGAATCGAGAGCACCTGGTCGCGCCCCCGATCAACCCAAAGGATGACGAGATTGCCATCGACGTCCACGGCCGCACGGGCGCCATCCGAAGAATCGCTGCCGATTGCAACCGGGGCGGACCAAGTCACTCCGCCATTCAGCGAGCGAGAGAACTCGATGGTGGTTTTCGGGTTCTCGTACTGGACAACTGTCGAGGTCACGTACACCGCACCACTCGCGGGCGCGCAGGCGATCCGGGCGTGCTGACGCCAGGATCCGTATGGAAGCCCGGGCTGAACCGGGCGGGGTGCCTGCCACGCCAGTGCCGACCCTGCGAAGCTCCCTTTGCGCACCTCTAGCCCTTGATCAATTCGCTGGGTGAGGAAGTAGAATGCCCCTGATTGGTCCACTGCCACCGAGGCCGCCGCTCCCTGAGGGCTCTGAAATGTCCCGAAGTGCCCGCCGGAACTCCATGATTGCCCGCCATCGATTGTTGTGGCCCAATAGGGAAGCCCACCTCCTCCCCCGCCCACGTCGTACCAAACGGCGACGCCACGCAATCCGGAGAAGGCAACGAGCGGAGCTTGATCGAACCCGCCGAAGAAGACCTGTCGATCGCCACGCACGTGCTGGTTGACAACGACGGCTATAGCCGACCTATGCGACAGCGTTACACCGACAACACTTAGCACGAGCGCAAGTGCCGCGCGCAGCACGGGGCGGCATTGCCTCATGGCAGCACCACAAGCCGCCGCTCGGCCTTCTCATTCCCAGCGGTGAGTCGGTACGCGTACACGCCGGCTGCCAGCGTACGCCCACCCTCGCCACGCAAATCAAGCGGCAGCTCGTGCCGGCCCGCCGCCAGAGCGATTCTAATCCGACGAATCCTGCGTCCCTGCGCGTCAAAGAGCTCAACCGTCACGTTACTCGCGCGGGGCAGGTCGAATGGGATCAGCACAGTGCCGCGAACGGGATTCGGTCGGCTCTGGTATAGGGCAAACTGCATACCCGCGGCGCCATCTGACGCTCCCGCAGGCTGGCTGCGTCCGGCGGTCGTGTTCCGCACACCCTCCTGCGAGCCTCGCAGCTCGAGCCAGTAGCTGCGCGCGGCTCCCGAGACCGTCGCGGGATCCTCGAACACGAGCGCGAGTGTGTCGCCATCCACTAGGGTCACGTCAGTTCCAGAGGACAGGCCAGTCGGTGAAACCTCGCCCAACCGCGAGTGGGTTGCCGCGGCCAGCGCTCCCTCGGACTCTGTCGGGATTCCGCCTGTCGGAATCAACCGACCCACCTCGGTGACGGCGCTGTTGCCATCGAACAGGATGCTCACGGTGTTCGACGCCACGTCATCAACGGTTACGCGGCCAAAGCGCAACCGTGGCATCACGCTGCTCTCCACGCCCTCGCGACGCACGCGCAGCCGGGCGTCGGTGCCATCTGACAGCGGGGAGCCCTGAGCGGTCAGGTAGAGCGGCGCCTCAGTTGCGCCGGACGGCAGTGGAGCAAGCTCGACTTCGATCGAGTCTCCGTAGTCGCCCACCACACAGGATGAGCGATCTCCGGCCAGCATCGCAGTGAGGTCGGTGCCATCCGCAGCAGTCGCTCGGACCGCCGGCTGCCGCTGCACTTCGAGCCAGCCGTTCCCTGAACGGGTCAACTCGGAGGCGGGCGAATGGTCGACCGCGAAGAGGTGGGCCGACTGGATGTGCGTGCTCCCTCCCGCACCCCGGCGCAGGCGGACCAACAACCGACCATCGCTGGTTCGGTTTGGGACTCCGAGCGGCAGGTAGTCCGTGAGGACCTCGCCATTCGCCCCACCGCCTAGAACAGAGTTGCCACTCGATACCGCGGCCGGGGACGTGGCCGCTTCACTGAACGACTGAACAAGGAAGCCCTCCCCCGGCGGGGCGGCGCCATCACTCTCGTAGAATGGCCCACCGCTGCAACTCTCCACCTGGAACGTGATCGCATTGCTCATTGAGGAGGAGCT
>JADLGX010000442.1 GCA_020849095.1 Candidatus Eiseniibacteriota bacterium | reverse complement strand
AGGGGAATGCCGACATGACGGACCTGATCGAAGCGCTTTGGGCGCGGTATCGCGAAACCGGGGATGCCCGGGTCCGCGCGCAGCTGCTCGACCGCTACCTTGGCCTCGTGCACCACAGCGCGCACCAACTCGCCCGGCGCGTATCCCGCGACATCGAGATCGACGACCTCATCGGTGCCGGCACGCTCGGACTGGTGCAGGCCCTGGAGGGCTTCGATCCCGGCCGCGGACTCGCGTTCAGCACGTACGCCATGCCCCGCATTCGCGGCGCCATGCTCGACGAGCTGCGAAGCCGCGACTGGATGCCCCGCTCCATCCGCATGCGCTGCCGCCAGCTGAGCGCGGCGCGCCACAACCTGCAGCAGAAGTTCGGCCGCCAGCCCTCGCACGAGGAGATCGCCGAAGTCCTGCAGATCGACATGCCCACGTACTTCCGCTGGCAGGAAGAGGTGGACGGGCGGGTCATGCTGCAGCTGGACGGCGGCGGCGGCGACGACGACCACGAGCCGCGTCTGTCCGAGAGCATCGCCGACATCTTCGCGGCGGGAGTGGGCGACGCGCTGGACCACGAAGAGAGCGTGGACGGCCTGCGCGAGGCGTTCCAGCAGCTGTCGGGCCGCGACCGGCTCGTGCTGACGCTCTACTACTACGAAGAGCTCAACCTACGGCAGATCGGCGAGGTGATGCACGTGTCGGAGTCGCGCATCTCCCAGATCCGCACCCGCGCTCTGAAGCGATTGCGCGAGCTGGTGCAGGTGTCCACGCGGGAGGCCGCGTGAAGCGCTCGACGATCACCGCCGTGGCGCTCACCGCCGGCATCCTGATCGTCGCTGGCAACGTGCCGCGCCTGCCGTGGGACGGCGTGGCGCGCGCGTGGCGCGACAGCGCGACGCAGGCCGTCGCCCAGTGGCCCTCGCGCATCCGTCTCGACTCGCTCCGGCCCGAGCCGCGCATCGCCGCGCCGCGCGAAGACGCGCGCGCGACGGCGACGAGCTTCGGCCGCGTCATGGCGCCGGCTCAAGTCACGGCCGCGCTGGCCGCGTGGGATGGCGCCGGTCCGGTCGCGTTCGCAGTGGGTGGCGCGCTCGCGGGCCTGGTGCTGCTGACTTCCGCGGCGTGGTTCGCCGCGCGTGCCCCGCAGGATCCGCGCTCGCTGGTGTTCCGCCTGGCGCGGCGCGGCGAGCCGATGGCGCTCATCGCGCGCTCGGCGCGCATGCCCCAGGACGCCGTGCGCACGCTGCTCGCGCCGGGCGTCGGCTCGCGGCGCGGCTGAGTCCGCCGCGCGCGGCGGCACTCCTTGCCGCCGCGGCACCTTCTGCCGCCGGGATTCGCGCTTCATCGCGAGGGCCGGCCGCGTAAATGACGGTCACGGCGTGCGGACTCCCGCCGGAACTTCGCGGCACATGGCTTGCTGTTCCTCGGTTCGAGTGGTCCACGTCCGGCCCACCGACTCGGAGGAACCATGCCGCTGCAGGGCATCCTGAACACCGCGCGCTCGCTGTCCTACTACATGCGCAAGCAGGAAGTCACCGCGAACAACCTCGCCAACTCGCGATCGGATGCGTTCAAGGCCGACCGCATCCGCGCGGAGCGGGTGAGCGGCGCCGTGTTCCCGGTGCCGGTCCAGGACCTGGACCTGCAGCAGGGCACGTTCCGCGAGACGGCGCGCCCGCTCGACCTGTCGCTCGACGGCGGCGGCTTCTTCGTCGTGGACACGCCGCAGGGCGAACGGCTCACGAGGGGCGGTTCGTTCCGGCTCGACAGCGTGGGCCACCTCACCGACTCGCAGGGCCATCGCGTCATGGGCGCGGACGGCCCGCTGCTGCTGCAGGGGGGCACCGTGGAAGTGCATGGAGACGGTTCGATCGTCGTGGACGGCTCGAACGCGGGACGGTTGCGCATCGTGGACGTGGCCGACCCCACGCAGTTGCGCAAGGAGGGTTTCGGGCGCTTCACCACGACGGCCGTGCCCGCGGCCGTGGATCCAAACGTCACCCGCGTGCGCCAGGGCGCCGTCGAGGAGGCGAACCTGGATCCGCTGCTCTCGATGGTGGACCTGGTGACGATCCAGCGCGCCTTCACCGCCAACATGGACGCGCTGCGCGCCATGGACAGCGTGCTCGGCGCGGTTTCGAACGAAGTCGGCAAGGCCTGATCGCCCCAACGCGTGATGCGCCGGCCCCGCGGGGCCGCGCGACGACGAAAGGACCAGCATGAACGGCAGCATGCGGACTTCCGCGAGCGGCATGGCCGCCCAGCAGCGGATGATCGACGTGATCGCGAACAACCTCGCGAACGTGAACACCACCGCCTTCAAGCGCAGCCGCGTCAGCTTCGAGGACGTCCTGTACGAGACGCTCGAGGGCTCGCGCATCGTGAACTACCAGGCGAGCCAGACCGTTGCGCCGGTGCAGGTCGGCAAGGGCGTGCGCGTGGGCGCCATCATGCGCCTGCAGTCCCAGGGCGCGCCCGAGAACACGCAGCGTCCGCTCGACGTGGCGATCGAGGGCGAGGGTTTCTTCCAGATCCAGCGTCCCGACGGCTCCACCGCCTACACGCGCGACGGCAGCTTCACCATCTCGGACCAGGGCACGCTCACCACGAGCGGCGGCTACCAGGTGCTGCCGGGTGTCACGGTTCCGGCCGACGCCTCGGGGCTGACCATCTCGGCGAACGGCATCGTGAGCGTGCGCACGAGCACGGCGGTGCAGGAGGTCGAGATCGGGCGCATCGAGCTCGCGCGCTTCCTCAATCCCAGCGGACTGCTGGCGCTGGGCGAGAACCAGTTCGCCGGTACGCCGGCGTCGGGTGACGCGATCCTCGGCTTCGCGCAGGAAGAGGGATTCGGCCGGCTGGGGCAGGGCATGCTCGAGACGAGCAACGTCGAGATCGTCCAGGAGATGACGGACATGATCGCGGCGCAGCGCGCCTACGAGATCAACGCCAAGGCGATCAAGGCGGCGGAAGACATGGCGGCGGCGACTCATGACATCATTCGCTAAGTGGCTGCTGGCGGGGCTGTCCCCGCTGCT
>JADLGX010000441.1 GCA_020849095.1 Candidatus Eiseniibacteriota bacterium | reverse complement strand
GAAGTGGTGCGCTACTTCGGGAACCAGCTCGACCTCATCCTCGACGGCGGCGCCCGGCGCGGGGGGATGCCCTCGACCCTGGTGGACCTGACCGGGCCGCAGCCGAAGCTTCTTCGGCGCGGCGCGCTGGACGTGACGAGCCTGCTCGGTGATCACGAGGACCTGACACCGGAAGGCTGAAACGGTTGACGGCCCCGAAACCACACTCCTAGACTGGCCTCCATGCCGCCTGAATCTCCTCTCGTCCGCGTGCTCTTCGTCTGCACGGGAAACACCTGTCGCAGCCCGCTCGCGGCCGCGGCGCTCGTCGCCGAACTCGGCGAGGACGCCGCGCGTGTCGAAGTGTCGTCCGCGGGGACGGCGGCCGGAAGCGGACAGCCGGCGAGTGCGCTTTCGTGCGACGTGGCGGCGGGCGACGGTCTCGACGTTTCGGGACATCGTTCGCGGCGGGCTTCGTCCTCGGTAGTGAAGTCGGCGGATTTCGTGTTCGTGATGGAGCCGTTGCACCGGCTCGCTGTCGAAGCGCTGGGCGCTTCCCGCGAACGGGTGCATCTGCTGAGCGAGTATCCGGCCCCCGGTGACCCCGGGATGCCGGTGAGTGATCCTTTCGGTGCGTCACGTGAAGCATATGAAGAGTGCTGGCGGCGCATTCGCCATCACGTCCGGAGACTCACGCCGGCCGTGAGACAGGCGCTGAACGCACGCAACGCCTCATAGAGTCATCAAGCGGACGAGTCCGCACGAGGTAATCGCCATGGCCATGGTCAAGAGCGACAAGATCTGGATGAACGGTCAGTTCGTCGCGTGGGACGACGCGAAGGTGCATGTGCTGTCCCACGTGCTCCACTACGGTTCGAGCGTGTTCGAGGGCATCCGCGCCTACCACACCAAGAACGGTCCGGCGATCTTCCGGCTGGGCGAGCACATCGAGCGCCTCATGCAGTCCTCCAAGATCTACCGCATGAAGGTGCCGTACAGCGCCGAGCAGATCGAGCGTGTCTGCCTCGAGACGGTGGCGATCAACAATCTCAAGGAGTGCTACATCCGGCCGCTGGTGTACCGCGGCTACGCGCATGTCGGGGTCAATCCCATCGGCACACCCATCGATGTGATGGTCGCCGCCTATCCGTGGGGCAAGTACCTGGGCGACGACGCGCTCACGAAGGGCGTCGCGGTCAAGATCGGCACGTGGGCCCGCATGGCGCCCAACACCCTGCCCGCGATGGCGAAGGCCGGCGGCAACTACCTCAACTCGCAGCTGCTCAAGCTGGAGGCGGTCGAGGACGGCTACGCCGAGGCGATCGCGCTCGACACGCAGGGCTACGTGAGCGAAGGCAGCGGCGAGAACATGTTCATCGTGATCAAGGGCGAGATCATCACGCCTCCGGTCGCGTCGAGCATCCTGGCCGGCATCACGCGCAGCAGCGTCATGAAGCTCGCCAACGACATGGGTTACTCCGTGCGTGAGGCGGTCGTGCCTCGCGAGATGCTCTACATCGCCGACGAAGTGTTCTTCACGGGCACGGCGGTCGAGATCACGCCCGTCACGTCGGTGGACCGCATCGAGATCGGCAACGGCGAGCGCGGACCGGTCACCAAGGCGATCCAGGACGCGTTCTTCGGCATCGTCAACGGGGACCTGCCGGACCGCTACGGCTGGCTCTCGATGGTGCCGCAGTCCGCGGCCAAGCGCTGACACCGATGAAAGTGGCGGTGGGCAGCGATCACGCCGGGTATGCGCTGAAGGAAGCCGTCAAGTCCGAGCTCGCGAAGCTCGGGCACGAAGTCGTGGACGTGGGCACGAACTCCCCGACGGAGTCCGTGGACTATCCCGATTTCTCGTTCGCCGTCGCGGAACACGTGACGGGTGGCCGGGCGGACCTCGGCGTGGTCGTGTGCGCCACCGGCATCGGCGCCAGCATCGCCGCCAACAAGGTCGTGGGCGCGCGCGCCTCCGTCGTCACCAGCGACGAGACCGCGCGCCTCACGCGCCAGGACAACGATTCCAACGTGCTCGCGCTCGGCGCCAAGACCGCTCCCAGCTTCGACGCCGCGCTGGGCTGGATGCGGGTCTGGCTCGACACGCCGTTCGCCGGCGGCCGCCACGAGCGCCGCGTGAACAAGATCCGCGACTACGAGCAGCGCTCTTCCCAATCCTGACGGAGATTCCAACGTGTCCGCTCTGCAGTCGCAGGACCCCGACATCGCGAAAGCCATCGCCGCCGAACGCGGCCGCCAGCTGGGTTTCCTCGAGCTGATCGCCTCCGAGAACTTCGTGAGCGACGCCGTGCTCGAGGCGCAGGGCTCGGTGCTCACCAACAAGTACGCCGAGGGGCTGCCGGGCAAGCGCTACTACGGCGGCTGCGAGTTCGTGGACGTGGCGGAGAACCTCGCGCGCGAGCGCGTGAAGGCGCTGTTCGGCGCCGACCACGCCAACGTGCAGCCGCACTCGGGCGCCTCGGCCAATCTGGGCGCCTACCTGGCGGCCTCGAACCCCGGCGACGTGCTGCTCGGCATGAGCCTGGCCCACGGCGGCCACCTCACGCACGGCCACGCCGTGTCGGTGTCGGGCAAGCTGTGGAAGGCGTTCCAGTACGGCGTCCGTCCCGAGGACGGCCGCATCGACTACGACGAGGTCGAGCGCCTCGCCAAGGAGCACCGTCCGCGCCTGCTGGTCGCCGGCGCGAGCGCGTATCCCCGCCAGATCGACTTTCCCCGCTTCGCCGCGATCGCGAAGGAAGTGGGGGCGCTGCTCATGGTGGACATGGCGCACATCGCCGGGCTGGTCGCCGCGGGGCTGCACCCGAACCCGGTGCCCCACGCCGACTTCGTGATGAGCACCACGCACAAGACACTGCGCGGACCGCGCGGCGGCATCATCCTGTGCAAGGCGGAGCACGCCGAGAAGCTCGACAAGTCCATCTTCCCGGGCCTGCAGGGCGGACCGCTCATGCACGTGATCGCCGCCAAGGCCGTCTGCTTCGGTGAGGCGGCGACGGACGGCTTCAAGGCCTACCAGCAGCGCGTGATCGACAACGCGCGCACGCTGGGAGAGACCCTGACCGCCGCCGGTTTCGACCTGGTCTCGGGCGGCACGGACAACCACCTGCTGCTGGTGGACCTGCAGAAGCGCGGCATGACGGGCAAGGTGGCCGAGGAGGCGCTGCACCGCGCCGAGATGACCGTGAACAAGAACGCGGTCCCGAACGACCCGCAGAAGCCGTGGGTCACGAGCGGTATCCGCATCGGCACGGCCGCCCTCACCACGCGCGGCATGGGCGTGGACGAGATGAAGCTCATCGGCGGCTGGATGGCGCAGGTGCTCGACAAGCCCGCCGACGAGAGCGTGGCCAAGGAAGTCCGCCGCCAGGTGCTCGAGCTGACAGCGGGTTATCCGTTGTTCAGCTGGGAGCCCGTGCGGCGAGGTTCGGTCGCGGGGCGTGCAAGCTGAGGCGCGAATCACCGCGAGATGCAACGGGACGAGGGCGGCCGCGACCGGCCGCCCTCGTTTTCGCACCACGATGCGCCTCTCCGGCGGGTGGCACCGATGCTGCAGTCCCGGCCCGTGCGTCCCGGGTATCCGCCACTCGCCATCGCACCATCGAGGCCGCATCGTGCAACACGCTTGGGTTCTTCGGGTCTTTTCGCGCATCGCCCCCGGGTTCGCCCCCGGCCGCGCGCTGCACCGGCTGGCGCTCGACTGCGCCGCGCGGGGCGACGCCGCCGGCGCGGAGTCCGCTTTCGCGTCGGCCGTGGCCAGCTACCGGCGCGTCTGGGACGTCGAGGGACTCGCGCGGCTGCGCGTGCACGAGAGCATGGTGCGCGCCCGATCGGCCGGGGACCGCGGGCAGGAAGCCGAGATGCTGCTCGGCATCGTGCGCGGGCTGAACAAGCTCGACCGCCTCGAGTCGCTCGAGTCGCCCTTCGAGATGCGTGATGCGCGCGCCGTGCTCTCGGACTGGCTCGCCCTGTCCGAAGGGGCGATCGCCGACGTTCCGCAGGGCGAACGGGAGAGCACCGCGGCCTGACGGGACGCGGCGGGCTGGACCCGGCCGCCTCCTCGGATATACTGCGCCGCCGATAGCCGCGCGGCCTGCACGCGCCGAGTCCACCGTTTCCGGGAAGGAACGCATGACCGTCGACACGCAGACCGCCCGCCGCATCGAACGAGCGGGCGAGACCCTCATGCGCGTCCGCGACGAAGTGGGTCGCGCGCTCGTGGGGCAGGGTCCCATGGTGGACCGCCTGCTCATCGGACTGCTGACGGGTGGCCACGTGCTGCTCGAGGGCGTGCCGGGCCTGGCCAAGACGCTCGCCGCCAACAGTCTCGCGCAGGCGCTGTCGCTCAAGTTCCGGCGCATCCAGTTCACGCCCGACCTGCTGCCCGCGGACCTCACCGGCACGCTCATCTACAACCCACGCGACGGCTCGTTCACCACCAAGCGCGGGCCGGTGTTCGCCAACCTCGTGCTGGCGGACGAGATCAACCGCGCGCCCGCCAAGGTGCAGTCGGCCCTGCTCGAAGCCATGCAGGAGCGCCAGGTCACGCTGGGCGACGAGACCTACCCGCTGGAGTCGCCGTTCTTCGTGCTCGCCACGCAGAACCCGATCGAGCAGGAGGGCACGTATCCGCTGCCCGAGGCGCAGAGCGACCGCTTCATGCTCAAGGTGAAGGTGGGCTACCCCACGCGCGCCGACGAAAAGGAAATCCTGCGCCGCGCCGGGCTCGGCGAGCTGCCGCAGCTCAAGCCGCAGGCCACGCGCGAGCAGGTGCTCGAGGCGCGCGAGGCGGCGTCCAGCGTGTATGTGGACGACAAGATCCAGGAGTACGTGCTCGACCTGGTGGGCGCGACGCGCCGGCCCCGCGACTTCGGGCTGGCGATCGACCACCTCGTGGCGTTCGGTGGCTCCCCGCGCGCGACGCTGTTCCTGGTGCGCGGGGCGCAGGGACACGCGCTGGTGCGCGGACGGCCCTACGTGCTGCCCGAGGACGTCAAGGCGATCGCGCCCGACGTGCTGCGCCACCGGATCCAGGTCTCCTACGAGGCCGAGGCCGAGGGCGTGGACGGCGAAGAGATCGCGCGCCGCATCCTGGAGCAGGTGCGCGTTCCCTGATGGCCACCGCGGAACTGCTTCGCAAGGTCCGCCACCTCGAGATCCGCAGCCGCCGGTTGGTCGAGGACCTGTTCTCGGGCAATACCGAGAGCGTGTTCAAGGGCCGTGGCGTCGAGTTCGAGGAAGTGCGCCCCTACGTGCCGGGCGACGAAGTGCGCGACATCGACTGGAACGTCACCGCGCGCATGGGCGCCCCGTACGTCAAGCGCTTCGTCGAGGAGCGCGAGCTCACGGTGATGCTCGTCGTGGACGTCTCGCGCTCGATGAAGTTCGGCAGCGGCGCGCAGGAAAAGCGCGAGCTGGCGGCGGAGCTGTGCGCCGTGCTGGGCTTTGCCGCCATGCGCAACAACGACCGGGTGGGGCTGGTGCTCGCGGCCGGTGAGGTGGAGCACTTCGTGCGCCCCGCGCGCGGGCGCACGCACCTGCTGCGCATGCTGCGCGACCTGCTCGACCTCGAAACCGAATCCGCGGCCACGAACCTGGGCGCCGCGGCGCGCTTTCTCACGCGCACGCTCAACCGGCGCGGGCTGGTCTTCTGGATCTCGGACTTCGAGGACCGGCTCGACCCGAAGGACTGGCGCGTGCTGGCGCG
>JADLGX010000440.1 GCA_020849095.1 Candidatus Eiseniibacteriota bacterium | reverse complement strand
TGAGCGTCCACGTGAGGTTGAGCGCGATGAACTTCCAGGGCTGGAAGGTCACCCGCAGCACGTCGTACGAGAACAGCACGAACAGCGTGAGCGGCAGCGTGAGCGCGCCGATGCGCAGGTACTTGGCGTACACCTCGCCGCCCAGCAGCGCGCCCGCCAGCGGCGTGGCGAACGAGGCCAGCAGCAGCGCCACGATGCCGCCCGACACCAGCCGGAACGTGAACGACGACGACACCATGCGCACGCGTGTCTCGCGGTCGGGCTGCTCGTAGAAGAACCGCGCCAGCGCGCCGTCCATGCCGAAGACCAGCACGAGCAGCGCGCTCGCGGTGTACTGCGTGACGTTCTCCGACACGCCGAACTGCTCGGGCACCAGCACGCGCGTGAGCACGGGCACGAGCAGGAACTGGACGATCTTGCCCATGACCTGGCCGAGCCCGTACACGAGCGAGTCGCCCGACAGGCGCTTGAGCGAGTCGCGCACGCTCACCGGGTGCCCAGGCTTTCGTAGAGCGTCACCAGCTTGCGCGCGATCACGTGGCTCTCGTGCTCGCGTTCGACGTAGGCGCGGCTCTCCTCGCCCAGCCGCCGGCGGCGGGGCGTGTCGCCGAGCAGCGCGGCGAGATCGTCCGTGAGCGTCTCGACGCTCGTGCGCACGAGCGGGCAGTCGCGCGTGAGCGGCTCGAAGTCCGGCCGCATGTACGCCAGGGACGGCCGTCCGTACGCCATGGCCTCGGCCGTCACCATGCCGTACCAGCCCATGTGCAGCTGGTCCACGAAGACGTCGCAGTCGTGCATGGCCTTCTTGAGTTCCGCCCAGTCGAGCTTCTCGACCACGCGAAACTCCACCCCGGGGAAGCGCGGCCGCAGCGCCTCGAACGCGCGCTCGATGTAGGGCGTGCCCTTGATGAGCCGGTTGGTGGGCGCGTGCAGCACCAGCTTGGGCACCTCGCGAAACGGCGCCGGCGTGTAGTCCTCGAGCCACACCGCCACATGCACCTGCCGGGCGCGCGTCGCGGACTCGAGCAGGTCGGGCGTGGAGACGATCTCGGCGTGGGCGTGCGTGGCCGCCTCGCGCAGGATGCGCTTCTGGCGCGCGGGAATGCAGAACGTGGGCGCGCACTCGGTGCACGTGGAGTGTTCGTGCGTGGCCAGCATGTGGGCGCGGTTGCGCACGTCGCAGCCGTGGTAGTGAAAGACCAGCTTCTTGCCGAGCGCGCGGTAGAGCGGCAGGTCGAGGTTGTGCGGCGCGATCAGCGTGCGCCCGAAATGAAAGTGGAACACGTCCCACTTGTTCAGGTGCCTGGCCAGCAGCCCCGCGTAGCCCAGGTAGCGCGGCAGCGGCGGCATGGGGTCGAGCGGGTGCAGTTCGTCCACGCGGTAGTTGGCGAACGTGGGATTGGTGGCCAGCGACCACGACTCCACGCCCAGGTCGCGCAGCGCGCGCGCGAGGATGCTGGTCTGCCCGGCGATCTCGGACGGCGCGTGCAGGACCCTCATGCCGCGCCCGCGGCGCGCATCACCGCGGCCTCCCGAACGGGTTGGGCTTGCCGCACCACGGGCAGGTCCACCGCGTCGGAAGCGGGGCCGGAGGCCCCGGAGGATCCACAATGGCGTGCTCGCCGCAATCGCGGCACACGTGCGTGATGCGGCGCGGTCCCGGCAGCGCGGCGCGGTCGCGGCCGTCCGGGCCGCTCGTGCGGCCGGTCTTCTGGAACGTCAGCACGAAGTTGGCGTCCGCCGCCAGGTCGAGCCCCGTCGCGCGGTGGATCGCGCACAGCGCGTCGGTGAACGCGCCCTGCAGCGGCTTGGTGCGCGCGTCGTTCATCCACGAGAAGCCCGCGGGCACGAAGGCGTGCGCCGTCAGCGTCATGCCGCGGCTGCGGAACAGCTCGAGCAGCCCGACGAGGTCGAAGCGCTGCTGGTGCTCGAGGCGCTTCTTGAACTTCATCAGCGCGTACTTGGCGAAGTAGCCCGCGAAGCGGTACAGCCGGTCGTCGAACGCCGCCGCGCGCGGCACGCTCAGGTAGAGCGTCCCCCCCGGCCTGGTCACCCGCACCAGTTCGTCGCAGCACTCGCGCAGTTCGGTGACGTGCTCGAGCACGTAGTGGCAGACCGTGAGATCGAAGTGGCCGCCCGGCAGCGGCAGGCGCGCGAGGTCGCCGCGAAAGACGCGCGTGGTGAGCGCGCGCGGCGGCGGCCCGGGCGGAAACTTGATGTCGAAGCCCGTGATGGTGAGGTCCGGCCGCTCGGTGTACGGCCACGAGCCCGGCCCGCAGCCGGCGTCGAGCACGCTCGCGCCCTGCTCCTGCGCGGCGATGACCTCGCGCAGGAAGACGGGCGGCTCGTTCGCGCCGCGGACGGGCTTGAGGGGGGTGAGGTCAGTCACTCTTCCGCCCCGCCTTCACGGTGATCGCCGCGCCCTTTCCGGGCGCGACCAGCAACGCCGTCTGGAGCTCGTACCCGCCCTCTTCCGGCTTGCCGATGTAGCTCAGCACGACAAGTTGCTCGCGCCGCCCGGGAAGCGGATAGACGCCTTTGCGATAAACGTCCGGGCGGTGATAGGTGGTCACCTCGTAGTCCCGCTCCCCGAAGGAAGCCCGCACGAGAAACCGCGGGGCCTCGTGGATCCCGTGGAGTGTGTCTCCGGCGAGCACGTGGGTTCTCCAGGGAAATCCCGCCGCCACGACCGGAACGAGGGGGCTCAGCGCCGCGCGCAGGGAGTCGAGCCGCCCATTGAGCACCGGGTCGTTCCCGTCCTGCTCGCCCCGCCGGGGCCAGCCCGCGGACTTCGAGCGGCCGGCGTGTTCACCCGCACACTCGATGAAGTAGACATCGCCGAACCCGCCCGCGCCATCCCAGGACATCTCATGCAGGTAGACGCGCTGCGTCGAGGCGTCCCAGCCGAGCACGTCACACACCGTCTCGCCGCCGGACGTCGCCTGCGCCGATGCGGCCAAGCAGGTCGTGATGAGAGCGAACAGCAGCGCACGCCACCTCACAGCTTCACCTCCGCGGGATTGCGGTTGGTCACCGAGTCCACCAGCGCGCGCGCCACCGCACCGGCGGCCGCCAAGTTCCCACGCAGCGCCATCAGCGACAAGAGCGC
>JADLGX010000439.1 GCA_020849095.1 Candidatus Eiseniibacteriota bacterium | reverse complement strand
GTCGGGCTCGTAGTTCGCCTCTTCCAGCTCGCACTCGAACTCGCGGCAGACCGTCTCCCAGGCCTTGCGCAGGATCGTGAAGACCGGCTCGGTGAGCACCCCACGGCGGTACTTGGGCAGGAACACCGTGTCCTTCCGGTAAGAGTGCGGGAGCTTGAGGATGGCGCGGATCTTGATCTGAGGGGGCGGCGTGCGCGACGTCCCCAATTGAGCTTGCGTTCTATCGCGAGCGGCGCTACCAGCAGCGCATGGCCCCGGTGCTGCGCTATCGAGGACGTGACGTTCACTCGGACGACATTGCGTTCCTCCGCCAATTCATCGCCAACTCCCCGCAGGCAAGCCGGCGAGCGCTATCGCTGCAGCTCTGCGGGCTGTGGGGCTGGGCGCAGCCAAACGGGATGCCCTGCGATGCGCTCTGCCGAGGGCTCATGCTTCAGTTGCACCGAGCCGGCCACCTCGTTCTGCCGCCTGCGCGGTGGGGGGCGAGGCAACCCCGTCGTCACAGTGTGGTGCAGCGGGTCGTCGTGGTGCCCACGCCGCTCACAGCGACGCTTGCGGAGCTCGGGCCACTGGAGATTCGGCAGGTTCGACGGACACCCGAGGAAGCCCTCGTCAAGTCGCTCGTCGATGAGCACCACTACCTCGGCTATGTCCACCCCGTCGGCGAGCATCTCAAGTACCTGGTCACCGCGCGTGGCCAGCCCATCGCCTGCTTCTGCTGGTCGTCAGCGCCTCGCCACCTGGGGCCCCGCGATCAGCACATCGGGTGGTCCGCGGACACACGCCGCGCCAACATCCGCTTCGTTGCGTATCAGAGCCGCTTTCTCATCCTGCCTTGGGTCACGGTCCCTCACCTCGCGTCCCACTTGCTTGGGGCCATTTCGCGCAGGCTTTCGGCCGATTGGGAGGAGGTGTACGCGCACCCGATCTACTTCACCGAGACCTTCGTGGATCCGGCGCTCTATCGAGGCACCTGCTACCGTGCTGCAAACTGGGTTCTGCTCGGGATAACAAAGGGACGGGGCAAGGACGCACCGACCAAGGAACAAAATCGGTCGCTCAAGCAGGTCTTCGGCTGCCCGTTGGTCAAGGACTTCCGCCGTCGCCTGGGCGTGGTGAACAAGCCATGCGCGTGAAGAGCCAGCGCGTCGTTGACGTCGAGAAAAAGGCCGTCGAGGCTTTGCTCGAACGGTGCAAGGCCCTGCTGTCCCCCGAGGACTTCGAGCTGCTTCGAGGACTGGTCGACACGCTCGCTCGGATGGAGGCGCTCGTTCGGGAGCGAGGCAGCAGCATGGCACGCCTTCGGCGACTCTTCGGCCTCTCGGGCAGCGAGAAGAGCCGCGACGTCCTGCCGCCGCAGCCACCTGCTGCGGAGCCGGCCCCCGCGGCAGACCCGGCCCATGCGGAGCCGGCGAGCGACGAGGGGGACGACGCAGCCGCGGCGGCTGTGGCGCCTGCGGCGCCCGCGGTACCACCCGCCGTCCCCCCCGCGGCACCTGTAGTACCACCCTCCGAGCCGACGCCGGAGCCACCCAAGAAGAAGCGAAAAGGGCACGGGCGCATCCCCGCTTCGGACTACGTTGCTGCCCGCCATGTGGCCGTCTCGCACGCGACGCTACGAGCGGGCGACTCCTGCCCCAAGTGCCCGGGCAAGATCTACCGACTCAAGGAGCCAGCGCCTATTGTCCGCATTGTCGGCCAACCGCCACTGACGGCCCTGTGTTGGGACTGCGAATGCCTGCGTTGCGCCGCGTGTGGCGTCGTCTACACAGCGCGCGCGCCTGAGGAAGCACAGGGAGAAAAGTACGACGAGACCGCCGCCAGCATGATGGCCCTTCTGCATTACGGCGCGGGCATGCCCTTCCACCGCCTCGAGCGTGTACAGAGCGACCTCGATACCCCCGTTCCGTCGTCGACCCAGTGGGATATCGCCAGGGAGCGGGCCGAACTTGTGCGACCCGCGTTCGGCGAGATGGTGCGCCTCACCGCGCAGGGCGAGGTTCTGCACAACGACGACAGCTATGTGCGCATTCTGGCCCTCATGGGCAAGCGCCGAGCGGCTCTGCTCGCGGCGGGCAAGCTGCCCGATCCAGACCGCACGGGGTTGTTCACCACGGCCATCGTCGCCAGGGTCGCGAAGCACGGGGACATCGCGCTCTTCTTCACGGGCCGCCAACACGCAGGCGAAAACCTCGCCGACCTGCTCACACAGCGCGCCGCCAGCCTGGCCCCACCGATCCTGATGGGGGACGCGCTCACGCGCAACCTTCCCAAGGGACACGAGGTCAGGGCATCCAATTGCATCGTCCATGGGCGGCGACAGATTGTTGATGAGCTGGACAACTACCCGACCGAGTGCCGCTACGTGATCGAGCGCATCGCCCTTGTGTACAAGGTCGACGACGACTGCAAGGGGCGGGGGGTCTCCGATGAGGAGCGCTTGCTCGCCCACCAGGAAGAGAGCGCAGCCCCCATGGAGGAGGCCCGCGCGTACATGGCCGCCCAGCTCGAGGAGAAGCGGGTCGAGCCCAACTCCAACCTCGGCAAGGCCTTTAACTATTTTCTCAAGCGCTGGGACAAATTCACGCTGTTCCTGCGCGCGGCCGGCGCTCCTCTCGACAATAACATCTGCGAAAGGGCGCTGAAAAAGGCCATCATGCACCGCAACGCCTCCCTGTTTTATCGAAGCGAGCGCGGCGCCGAGGTCGGCGACATCTACATGACGCTGATCTACACGGCCGAACTCCACGGCCAGAATCCCTTCGACTACCTCACGGAGCTGCAGCGAAACTACAACGCCGTCGCCGCGAGGCCCGGAGACTGGCTCCCGTGGACGTACAAGGAAACGCTCGCGCGGCTCGCGCCGCGCGAGCCGGCCCGCGCCGGGCCCCTCGCGGCGTAGCGCCGAAGCGCGCAGCGGTCACGGCTTACGCATCGAGCATGGGCGTGATCGAACGCCATGGCGGCGCAGCCCCGGTCGCCTCGGGGTTGCCCGCGGCCAACAGCACTTGGAGCTGGTGCACGAAGAACTGCCGCGACGCCTCTCCGAGGACGCCGGCTTTCGGCCAGTGCTGAAAACGTCCTTGCGAGAGGCGTTTTTGACAGAGCCAGAATCCCTGGCCGTCGTACGCCAATATTTTCATCGAGGTCCCGCTGCGACTGCGGAAGACGAAGACCGTTCCCGAGAGCGGATCGGCCGCCAAGGTCTTGCGACAAAGGCCGCACAAGCCATCGATCCCTCGGCGAAAGTCCACCGGATCGACCGCAACCAGAATGCGCATCTGCGCCGTGAGCTGGATCACGACGGCCGACTCCAAAACGCGCGCGCCAGGCCGACAAGGTCCACGGCGCCCGGTGCGGCAACAATGCGCATCCGCTCACCCTGGCGCCCCACGAACTCGACCGTCGTCTCGCCCTTGTGGCCACCGGCATCGAGCGAGGGGCTCTGGAGTTCGACAAACGGCGAGACGTTTCCCCCCTTCTCGCCCGCAGGGGTGATGAGCCCTTCGTCCATGCGGGCCTTCAGGCCGTAGTAGTCGAAACGGAGCGCTCGGGCCGTGGCGTTGACGCCATGCACCCGCGCCAGGTCAACGGCCGCGCTCCACAGTTCCTCCGGGATGGGAACCCGAGCGTTCGCGCGCCCCCGACGCCACTGCTCAACACGCACGAGAACACCCGGCAGGTCCACCCTTGCTCGCTTCATGAACGCATCCTCCTTCGATGGAGAAGCTGCGCTCGAGCGCCTGCGATTTCACGCACTCTTGCCGGACGCGGCAGAGCTTCCTGACCCTGCCCCACCATTCATGCCAGCACACGGCTTCCGCACTCTTGCCGGAAGGACACCCAGGTTTTGGCTACGCGGGGCGCTCGAAGGCGGAGCGCACGTCGTGGGGGTCGCTGATCGAGGGCTATCTACGAGAGCGGGCGAGCTTGCGTGGGGTCGTGCTGCTGGTCGACGTGAGGCGAGGGCTCGAAGAAGAAGAGCAGGCGCTGCTCGACTTCATCGCGTCGACGGCCCGGCAAGACCGCAAGGCGCCGCCGGTCATCACCGTGGCGACCAAGATCGACAAGCTGCCGCTCTCTCAGCGAAAACCCGGCGTGGCGAGGCTGGGCAAGGGCGTGGCCGGCGTGTCGGGCGAGACGGGAGAGGGGGGCGAGGCGCTCTGGAAGCGCCTTCGCTGGGCGGTCGGCGTCGAGCCTGCGGTGGTCGCCATAGCTCCCGACGGCTCCAGCGACATCGCCCTTCCCGGCCCTCTCGACGACTCCTACGGCGGCATTGCCCGCAGAAACCAGCGGCTCCGCCAGAGACAAGGCGTTGTTCTTTACCGCCCGCCCCACCTTCGTCCCGAAAGACGTGGGTGCCTTCGGTTGAGAGGCAGCATTCCCCGTTTGGGTCGCTCCCGGCGCTGGCGGGGGCGCGCTAGAGACTCCTCCTTCCAACGAGACCTTCGACACCAGTTCGCCATCGTCAACGCTCTGCTGCTTGCCTTCATCCTCGGACAGTCCCACGGGGTCGACAACCCG
>JADLGX010000438.1 GCA_020849095.1 Candidatus Eiseniibacteriota bacterium | reverse complement strand
TTGCTGTTCCTGCCGCTCGCGGCGTGGTTCGACGCGGCGCGCCGCGCGCTCGACGCCGCCGGCGGTGAGCGGACCGCCGGGCTCTCCGAGGGCGCGCTCGTGGGCGCCACGCTGGCGCTGGTGATGGCGGGAACGCTCGTCGAGTGCGCGTTTCATCGCGCTCTGTGGAGCGCTCGCGGCGCGCGCGTGGCGTTCGCGCCGCTGCTGCTGGCGGTCTGGCTGCTGTCGGCGCTCGAGCCGCTGGCCGGCGCGGCCATGGAGTGGTGCCCGCCGGGCAGCGCCGGCTCGCTCGGGCTGGCGCCGTGGGTGGGCGCGCGCGCGCTGGCCGCGCCGGGCGGGCAGCCGGACGCGTGGGCGGTGGCGTTCGGCGGCGCGGGACTGCTGGCGGCGGCGCGCATCGCGCTGTCGGCGGCGGCGCAGGCGCGGCTCGCGGGCCGGGCTTGGCGGGAAGCGCTGCTGCAGGTATTGCTGGTGTGGCTCGCCTCGCACGTGGCCCTCGCCTGGACGCTGGCGCTGGTGCGCGGAAGGTGAGCGATCGTGCGGAAGCGGGAGAGGAGGAATCGCATGGCCGGCAACGTCGCCTCGCGCATCAACCAGCTGGCGCTGATCGCCTCGGTGGTGCTCTTTGCCGCGATCGGGCTGCTGTGGTGGAGCGACCGCACGCGCGTGTGGGAGGAGCCGCGCTGGGATCGCGCGCGTTTCGTCCTGCTCGCCGCGCCGGACACGGCCGCCGCCCGCGCGCTGGTGGTGGCGCTGCACCCCGGGTGTTCGCACTGCAGCGAGCGGCTCGCTCAGCTCGCGCGCGAGGGCGCAGCGGACTCGCTCGCCGCCTCGCTCGGGATTCTGGTGGTGGACCAGCGCGAGCGTCCCACGCCGCCCGCCGGCGCCGCGGCGCTGCCGGCCGGCGTGTGGTGGGACTCGGCGGGAACCTGGCGCCACTCGTGGGGACGGCGTGTGTACGGCGAGGCGTACCTGTTCACGCCGCAGGGACAGTTGGAGCGCGTGATCGCCACCAGCGGAGACTGGCGCGAGGGCGACGCGCGCTGAGGGACCCGGGTTTCGCCCCCGCGAAGACCGAAAGGGGGTGAATGACCATGTCACGAAAGTCCCGCTTCGCTCCGCTGCTGCCCGCGCTGCTCGCGTTGTCGCTGCTCGTGCCGGCCACGCCGGCGCCCGCGCAGGCGGCCGAGCCCGATCCGGACACCGGCGCCGGGCCGCGCAAGCTGCTGCTCTACATCGCGTGCGCCACGGCCGTGTTCGCGTCGAACACCGGGCCGGTGCTGGTGCTCGCGCTGACCGGCTGCGGCAAGCTGATCATCGACGAAACCCGTGGGTTCTGACCCTTCCAAGGAGGACCGCATGATTCGCCACTCGGGCCGCCGGCGGCTGGCCGCCGCCGTGCTGCTCACCCTGCTCGCCCTGGGTCCGCTTCAGGCTCCGGCGCGGGCGCAGGAATCGTCCAGCCCGGGCTCCGGAGATTCGGTGGCCGGCGCCATCATGGCCATCGGGTGCGGCGCCAGCGCGCGCGTCGCGAGCGCATATCCCCACCCGATCGTCGTGGTGGTGACGGTCGTCATGTGCTCCTGGTCGTTCGTGGACGCCATGGCGTCGCCGGATCCGTTCTAGGCCGGACGACAATCGTGAAGTGGCCGGACGGCGCCCGCGCGCCGTCCGGCCGCGTCACGGCAGCCGCAGCACGCGGCGCGTCACGCTGCCCGCGGACGTCACCAGGCGCGCAAAGTAGACGCCGCCCGGCGCGGCGTCGCCGCGCGCGTCGCGGCCGTCCCAGCGCGCCTCGTGCAGCCCGGCGCTCCGCGGCCCGCTCGCCAGCACCGCCACTTCGCGCCCGCTCACGTCGTACACGCGCAGGTCGGCGCGCCCGTCGCGCGACAGCGTGAACGACAGCGCCACTTCGCCCCGCGAGGGGTTGGGCGCGGCCGCCGACAGGTTCGCGCGCGCCGGCTGCTCGTCTTCGGGCACACCGAGCACTCCCTGCCAGATTTCGTTGCGCACCCAGGTGGCGCTCTCGGGCGTGATGAGCACGTGCTCCTGGTTGGCGGCCGGCACGTACACGGCGTCGAACGGCGTGAGCGCCGCCAGGTTCGGCGTGCCCGCCACGTCGAAGAAGGGATCATTCGTGGGAATCGCCAGCGCGCTCACCACCGGAATGAAGCAGTGCGCCGGGTGGAGCGCCACGATATCGCCGTAGGGCGCGGCCGTGGTGTCGAGTTCGGTCATCGAGGGGCGGTAGCCGCCCGGCGCGCCGTCCCACGGCAGCGTGCCGCTCACGGTCACGTTCTGGCTCGTGGTGGAAAAGAGAATGCGCAGGCTGCCCTGGAAGACGCGCGTGCTGGCGCCGTCGGGCACCGCCCACACGTTGCCCGTGATGGACGTGAGCAGCGAGCTGTAGCTGTACTGGATCAGCTGCGAGCCCGGCGCGAAACCCTGGGTCGCGCGCTGCGAGCTGCCGTTGGCAATGGCCACGCGGCGCGGCAGCGCCGGCCAGTCGCCGGCTGCGGCGAAGTCGGCGAGCAACGCCGGGCGCAGCGGGTCGGCCTGTCCGGTCGTGCCCGCGGGCGTGGTGAAGTGGTACAGCAGCATCTGGCGCGCGGCCGGACGCTGCAGCACGGCGCGAAAATCGGCGGCCGACGTGGATTGCGAGGCGAAGAAGTCGATCCAGTACTGCAGTCCCAGCGGAATGTCGGCGCCCGCCTGCGGTGAGTCGAACGAGATCCACGTGCGCACGCCGTGCGTCATGCCCTGCGATTCCATCCACGCCAGCGCGTAGCGCGAGCACAGTCCGCCCATGCTGGCGCCGACCATGGCCAGCGTGGCTCCCGGCGGGGCCGCCGCGCGCACCTGCTGCACCAGTTCGGCCACGACGAACGCGTTCTTCTGGATTGCGTCGGTGGCGTCGGCAAAGTCGAGCACGATGCTGTCGAAGCCGTCGGCGCGCAGCGTCTCGATCAGGTTCTCCTGAGCGAGCAGCGCGTAGAGCTCTTCCCAGTCCATCGAGTTGTCGGTGTCGAAGCCCTCGACGGCCACGACCGGGTTCATGATGGACGTGTGCCCGGGCGCCAGGTACACGAAGGCGCGCCCCGTGCCGAACTGTCCCAGGTACGGCACGCTCGCCGTGATCGCCAGCGTGTCGTCGGGCGCGGGCGTGACCAGCGCGGCCACGTCGAACGCGGCGCGCGAGTACGCCACCGTGCCGTCGGCGCGTGTGACGCGCGCGCTCAGCACGCGCGGGCCCACGCGGCCGTAGCTCACGCGCACGCGCTCGCCCATGGCGAGCACGCGCCAGCCCGAGCCGTCGCCGAAGTCCACCTCGAGCCGCGCGGGCGGGCCGTCGCTCGACACGAAGCCGGCGGCGTCGGCGCAGAAGGTCACGCCGGCGCCGTGGTACGTGCGCGGCGTGAGCGCGGCGGCGGCAAAGGCGCGCGCCGGCGCGAGCGCGTCGGCCGAGACGGCGGCCGGCCGGCCGCCCTCCATTCTCAGCGCGCCCGACTCGATGGCGCCGGGACGCACGCGCTCGAACGCCAGGTCGAGGAACGCCAGCGCCACCACTCCGTCGCGCTTGGCCGCGCGCGCGGCCGAGGCGAGCGCCGCCCAGTCCGCCTGCACGGGCGTCACCAGTGACGCGCGCCGCCACTCGTCGAGCCCCTGGCGAAAGCGCGCCAGGTCCACCACCGGTGAGCCGGGCGAGCCGTCGAGCTGCTCGAGCCGGGCCAGCGGCAGCACGCGGTCGTACAGCACGGCGCTGGCCGCGAGCGCGTCAGGCGCGCCGGCCGCGGCGGTTCCGGAGGTCGCGCCCAGCAGCATCGCGGCGGTGAGGGCGAGCAGGAAGGGGCGCAATGGGGCGGCGAACGGCGGCACGGGATCCTCCGGATGGGGCGGTCTCGAGGGGGCGACGGCGCTGCCGTCGGAGCGGTCGAAATCGTAGCACGCGCTTCGCGGCCGGCGGCCGGCAAAGCTATGCTGCGCCGCATGCCGCCCAACGCCTCGCAGACCGTCGCCGACCTGCTGCACGACGCCATCGAACGGCTCGTGCGCGTGCCCTCGTCCCCGCGCAGCGATGCCGAGGAATTGCTCAGCCGCACGCTGGGGGTGGGCCGCGGCGACCTGCGCCTGATGGCCGCCCGCCCGGTGGAGGCGGCGCATCGCGACACGTTCGAGGCGCGCCTCGCGCGGCGGCTGGCGGGGGAGCCGGTGCAGTACATCACCGGGTTCGCCGCGTTCCGCGACCTCGACCTGGCGGTGGACGGCCGCGTGCTCATTCCGCGCCCCGAAACCGAAGGGCTCGTCGAGGCCGTGCTCGACGTGCTCGCCGCGGAGCGCGCGCGCTGGGAGCAGCCGCGCGTGCTCGACCTGGGCACGGGCTCGGGCGCCATCGCGATCGCCATCGCGCAGGAGTGGCCCGCGGCGATCGTGCGCGCGACCGACGCCAGCGAGGGCGCGCTGCAGGTGGCGCGCGCCAACGCCGAGTCGCACGGCCAGGGCGAACGCGTCTCGTTCGCGCACGGACACTGGCTGGGCGCCGTGGGTTCGGACGAGCGCTATGAAGTGATCGTGTCCAACCCGCCGTACATTTCGCCCGCCGAGTCCGACGCGCTGCCGGCCGACGTGCGTGACTGGGAGCCGCACAGCGCGCTGTTCTCCGAGGAAGACGGGCTGGCCGACCTGCGCGAGATCGTCGAGGAGGCGCCGCGCCACCTGGTGGCGGGCGGGCTGCTGGCGCTGGAGCTGTCGGAGAGTCGCGCCACGCAGGTGGCCGCGTGGATGGACGGCGCGCACGACTGGGCCCGCGTGGAACTGCGCGACGACCTGGCCGGCCTGCCGCGCATGCTGCTGGCGCGCCGCGAGGCGGGACCGGCCATCGCGCCCGCGCAGTGGGGCGAAGAGCGGCGCTGACCGCGAGTGGTCAGGCGGCCCGCGTGAACAGCCGCACGACCCACACCACCAGCAGCAGCGCCACGTGCGCGTACACCCACACCAGCCCCTGCCGCCCGCTGGGCCACCACCGGCGCGCCATGGCGAACGGCGCCGCCAGCCACAGCAGCGCGCCCTCGAGCGCGAGCGGCAGCGCCAGCGGATGACGCGAGGCGGCGGCGGCGACCTCGCCGCGCACCAGGTGCGCCATCGCGCGCGTCATGCCGCACGTGGCGCACTCGTGGTGCGTCACCCGGCGCAGCCAGCACACCGTGAGCCGCGGATCGTCGGGCGGCATCCAGCGCTGCAGCACGATCACGGCGGCCACGCCCGCCAGCCCGGCCAGCGCCCACGCGAGCCACGCGGCGCGCGGAGTGAACGGCGCGGTTCGCTCGCGCTCAGTGCTCGTAGTGCGGGTCCTTCTCGCCGGCCTTGATGGCGACCGGGAGCGTGTTGGCCTTGGAGGGAATCGGGCAGTTGTAGTGCGGGCTGAACGCGCACGCCGGGTTGTAGGCGTTGTTGAAGTCGATCAGCCAGCGCCCGTCGGGCAGCTTTTCGGGCTCCACGTAGCGGCCGACACCGTACGTGTCCGTTCCCGTCGTGGCGTCGCGAAAGAACACGCTCACCGAACTCTCGTCCACGCCCGGCTCCAGCAGGCGGTGCGCTTCGAGCCGGCACTTCTTGCCGGCGATCTTCATGTCGAACCAGCCCACGCGCACCGCGCGCCGCATGTTGCCGCGCGTGGAGTGGATGATCGTCGTGTCCGGGCGAGGATGGGGGGTGAGCGCCACGGCGAAGCGATAGGAGAAGTCCGGCTCGAACCACGACATGCCGTGATACTCGGCATAGCGCGGGCTCTGGGGGTCGAACACGATCAGCGCGGGATACCGTTGATGTGAGAGCCGGATGGTCCAGCGTCCCACCTGGATGGCGGACGGAGGCAGCACGGCCTCGCGATACTCCAGCTTGTTCGCGGTGAAGGTCACCTCCGGCGAGGAGGCCACCACCCGGAACGAATCGCCCTCGACCACCACCAGCACGGCGTGCTCGGGCATTCCGGGATCGTCCACGCGCACGCTGTTGTCCGCGGCGCGACCCACCGAAAGGGCGCGCGAATCGCCGAAGTCCACGCGCTGGACGGCGGCAAAGTAGGAACTCGGGCTCTCCTGGAGCCACTTCTGCGTGTCGTCGCGGTCGGTGCGCAGCGCGCGCGTGAGCGAATCGCGCTCGGCGGCGGTCAGCACCACCGGGAGCGCCGGGGCCGGGGCGGCCGCGGCAGGCGCTGCGAACAGGATCGCGAAAAGAAGCAGTGATGGCAGTCGCATGGATTCTCCGGATGAGAAGGGGGTGCGCGAGCAGAATAGTCACCCCGGCGTCGCGCGTCATGTGGGATTCCCATTGTGTGCCGGGTGAGCACCGCTCGATAATGCGTGCGGACTTTTCGATCGCACTTGTTGGGGGTGCCTCATGAGCGAGAACCGCACGTCGGACTACGGCGACCTGTTCCGCCTCGCGTTCGACCTGTCACCGTCGGGCATGCTCGCCGTGGATTCCGCGGGCCGGATCCTGCTCGCGAACCGCGAGGCCGAGCAGCTGTTCGGTTACGCCCCGGGCGAACTCGCCGGCCGGTCCATTGACGAACTCGTGCCCATGGCGCACCGCCCCGGGCACGGCGATCACCGCACCGCCTTCTTTCATCACCCGCAGGTGCGCCGCATGGGCGCCGGGCGAGACCTGAATGGGCGCCGCCGCGACGGCACCGAAGTGCCGCTCGAGATCGGGCTCAACCCCGTCAAGACGCCCGAGGGCATGGTGGTGGTGGCGTCGGTCGTGGACATCACGCTGCGCCGTGAGGCCGAGAAGGCGCTGCGCGACTCCGAGGAGCGCGTCCGCCAGTCGCAGAAGCTCGAGGCGCTCGGCACGCTGGCCGGCGGCATCGCGCATGACTTCAACAACATCCTGCTCGCGATCGTGGGCTACACCGAACTCGTGGCGCGCAACCTTCCCGCCGGGGCGCAGGACCACGACGACCTCGACAACGTCCTGCGCGCCGCCGAGCGCGGGCGCCAGCTGGTGCAGCGCATCCTGTCGTTCAGCCGCCAGCGCGAGATCGCCCGGACTCCCACCAATCTCGAACGCGTCACGCGCGAGGCGCTCGAAATGCTGCGCGCCTCGCTGCCGAGCATCCTGGAGATCTCGACCGACCTCGACCCGGCGACTCCGCCCGTGCTGGCCGATGACACGCTGGTGCACCAGGTCATCATGAACCTCGCGACCAACGCGGCGCAGGCCATGGGCAACGAGGGGCGGCTGCGCATCGAGCTCGCGCCCTTCACGGGCGACGAGGCGTGGTCCGCCAAGCATGCCGGCGTGCGGCCGGGGCTGTGCGCGCGGCTCACGGTCATCGACACGGGTTCGGGCATGACGCCCGAAGTGCGCAAGCGCATCTTCGAGCCCTTCTTCACCACCAAGGCGGCCGGCCGCGGCACGGGGCTGGGGCTGTCGGTGACGTTGGGAATCGTGCAGAGCCTGGAAGGCGCCATCCACGTGACCAGCGAGCCGGGCAAGGGCACGCGCGTGGACGTGTGGATTCCCGCGCATGCGACGCCGCGGCCCCTGGGCGCGGCTCCCAAGGTGGACGATCTGTCCCCCACGCCGCTGCACATCATGCTCGTCGAGGACGAAGACGTGCTCGGCCGCCTCGAGCGCCGCCAGCTGCAGTCGCTCGGGCACCGCGTGACGCTGCACCACGACAGCGTGGACGCGCTCGCCGACTTCACGAGCCGGCCGGCGGAGTTCGACCTGCTCATCACGGACAACACCATGCCGCGCATGACCGGGCTGCAGCTGGCGCGCGCGATCACCGGCATTCGTCCCGGCATGCCGGTGCTCATGGTGTCGGGGTACGCCGACAACGCGGACATCGAAGTCATGCACGAGCACGGCGTGGACTCGGTGCTGGCCAAGCCGCACAGCGTGCGCGAGCTGGCCGCCGCCATCGCACTGGTGATGGACAAGGCGTAGCGCCGGCGCGCAACCGGCGCGCGGGAGCGTTGCGCTCGCGCGCGCTCCCTTCCATAATCGCGCGCGGCTCCAGCCGCCCACACGACGACCGAACGCGCGAAGCCCGCGCCCCGACGCTTCGAGGATCTCCCCACATGGACGTGGCTTCCTCCGTGATCACGCCTGCCTCCTCCTCTTCCACGGAACCCCGACTGATGGACGCTCTCGTCATTCAAGGCGGCCGCCCGCTGTCCGGCCGCGTCGCGATTTCCGGCGCCAAGAACGCCGCGCTCCCCGTCATGGCCGCCACGCTGCTCGCGCCGGGTGTGCACCGCCTGCGCAACTGCCCGCAGCTCGTGGACACGCGCACCTTCGGCCGCGTGCTCGAAAAGCTCGGCGCCAAGGTGACGTTCGGCAAGGACGAGTGCCTGATCGACACGAGCAACGTGAACTCGGTCGAGGCGCCCTACGAACTGGTCAAGACCATGCGCGCCAGCATCTACGTGCTCGGGCCGCTGCTCGCGCGTTTCGGCGCCGCTCGTGTCTCGCTGCCCGGCGGCTGCGCGTGGGGCCCGCGCCCGGTCAACCTGCACCTGCAGGGGCTGGCGGCGATGGGCGCGCAGCTCGACATTGACCACGGCTACATCACCGGCAAGGACGTGCGCCTGCACGGCGCCAACTTTCACTTCGACGTGGTCAGCGTGGGCGCCACCGCGCAGCTGCTCATGGCCGCCACCCTGGCCGAAGGCACCACGGTGCTCGAGAACGTCGCCATCGAGCCGGACATCACCGTGCTCGGCGATGTGCTCTCGCAGTGCGGCGCGCGCATCGAGGGCATCGGCTCGCGGCGCATGACCATTCACGGCGTGAAGAGCCTGCGCCCGATCGACACCGCGATCATCGCCGACCGCATCGAGGCGGGCACGTTCGCCGCCGCGGCCGCCATGACCGGCGGCACGCTCACGCTCGAGCGCGTGGTGCCCGACCACTTCGAGGCCTCGCTCGCCAAGCTCGAGGAGGCCGGCTGCACTGTGGTGCGCGAGGTGGACGAGGTCACCATCACCGGACCGTCCCGCCCGCGCGCGGTGGACGTGACCACCATGGTGTTCCCCGGATTCCCGACCGACATGCAGGCGCAGATGATGGCCGTGGCCAGCATCGCGAGCGGCACCAGCGTGATCACCGACACCATCTACCTGGACCGCTTCACCCACGTGCCCGAACTGGCGCGCATGGGCGCCAACATCGAGCTCAAGGGCAACGTGGCCGTGATCAAGGGCGTCGAGGGGCTGTCGGGCGCGCCCGTGATGGCCACCGACCTGCGCGCGAGCGCGGCGCTGGCGCTGGCCGCGCTGGTCGCGGACGGCGAGACGCGCATCTCGCGCATCTATCACCTCGACCGCGGCTACGAGAACTTCGACGACAAGCTGCGCGGCATCGGCGCGCGCGTCGAACGCATCCGCGAGTGAGCGCCGCCCAGGGCAAGCAGTACGACCGCGCCTACTTCGACGGCTGGTACCGCCAGTCCGACGTGGGCGTGGGACACCGCGAGTTCGTCGAGCGCAAGGTGCTGCTGGCCGTCGCGGCCGCCGAGTTTACGCTGGGCCGTCGCATCGAGAGTGTGCTCGACGTGGGCTGCGGCGAGGGCATCTGGCGCGCGCCGCTGCGCCGGCTGCGGCCGGGCGTTTCGTACCTGGGCTTCGACAGCAGCGAGTACGCCGTCACGCGCTGGGGAGCGAAGCGCAACCTTCGCAAGGCGGGGCTCGCAGAACTGGCCAGCCAGCGGCTGGCCAAATCCTATGACCTGGTGGTGTGCGCCGACGTGCTGCATTACGTGAGCACCGCCGAGGCGCGGGCCGGGCTCGCGGTGATCGGCAAGGTCACCGGCGGCGCGGCGTTCATCGAGACATTCACCAACGCCGACGAGATCGTGGGCGACCACGACCACTTCCAGGACAGATCCCCGGCCGCCTACCGCAAGCTGTTCGCCGCGGCCGGGCTGCTGCCCGTGGGGCTGCACCTGTACGTGACGCGCAAGATGGCGCACTCGCTGGTGGCGCTCGAAAAAGGCGTGGGCGGCGCCTGACGCCCGCGTGCCTACGGCCGGCGCGTGTCTCCTGGCGCGTAAGGCCGCGGGCCCGAGCTGAGCGTGGCGGTGCCGAAGCGGCGGTCCAG
>JADLGX010000437.1 GCA_020849095.1 Candidatus Eiseniibacteriota bacterium | reverse complement strand
CGCGCCTGGTGGGCGAGGGCCGGCCGTACCTGCTGATCGGCGTGGGGCGCTGGGGATCCACCGATCCGTGGCTGGGCATTCCGGTCACGTGGGACCAGATTTCGGGCGCGCGCGTCATCGTGGAGTCGGGCTTCCGCGACTTCCGCGTGACGCCGTCGCAGGGCAGCCACTTCTTCCAGAACCTGACGAGCTTCCAGATCGGCTACTTCACCGTGAACCACGGCGAAGGCGCTGTGGACTGGGACTGGCTCGGCGCGCACGCGATTTCGCAGCCCGGGCTGGTGCAGCACCTCAAGTTCGACGAGCCGCTGGTGGCCAAGATGGACGGCCGCCAGGGACGCGGCATCATCTACAAGCCGGGACGGGTGCGAGGTGGAGCGATTGTCGCAGAGCGGGCCCAAGCGTAGAGTCGCCAGCGGTAGGGTCGTTGTATTGACGTGGGGTCCCCCGAATCCCGCGCGAGATCTTCAAGGAGGAAGATCGCATGCGCATGGTTGCCGGCTCGAGTGTGTGGGTGCTCGCTCTGGTCGTTCTCGGGTTTCTTCCGGTGAACGCCCTCGCCGTGCCCTGCGACTTGCCGAGCATGTTCGGCCCTTCCCAGTCGAATCCGGGAGCCGCGAACAGCCGGAGTGCGTACTTCTCCCTCGCTGATTTCAACGGCGACGGACGCCTCGATGTGGCGGTATGCGACAACTTCTTCGGATACATGCGGCCCTACCTGAACTTGCCGGCGCCGGATTCGAGTTCAGGGATAGTGCTCATCCCGTCTCTCGCGTACATCTTCACTCCCGAATCACGAATGTGCGCATCGGGTGATTTCAACTCGGATGGAATCCCCGATCTTGCGGTGGCGGAGGCCGGCTACAACCGGGTGAGCATTCTGTTCGGGGTGCGCGGTCCCGCCGGTTTTTCGTTCGCGCAGGGAGCGGTATACGCGAGCACGCTGGCCTATTGGGTCGTCGTGCGGGATCTCAACGCGGACGGCATTCAGGACCTCGTGATTTCGCGCAACCCTGCGGTCGAAGTTCTTCTGGGCAATGGGACTGGTGGCAAGGGCGATGGCACTTTTCGCCCGGGGGACTACGACCGCCCTCCGTTGTCAGTGCCGAGCCTCGAAGTTTGCGACCTGAATGGCGACTCCGTGCCCGACATCGTGGGCATGCAGTTGAACGGCGACCGGCTCTGGGTGCTGATGGGCGAGGACTCGCTGGGACGGCCCACGGGAACATTTGCGCCCGCGCAGAGACTGGACTTTCCTGCCAACTACATGAGCCTGCGAATCCGCGGCTCTGATTTGGACGGTGATGGCCGCCAGGATCTGGTGATCGCGACCGAACAGGGTATTCGCGTGCTCTTCAACCAGACGGCCGTCGGGGCGGCGTCCGCCAGTTTCACGTTCGCTGATTTTTCGGCCCAGCTTTCGATCCGCTCAGTCAACGACGTTCTCGTGTTCGATTTCAACCACGACATGGTGCCGGATGTGGGGCTCGCGTGTGGCAGCTTGCGCGAAATGCGCGTCGCACTCGGCGTTCGCGGCGGCGGCACGTGGACACCCGGTCCTTTCGTCGCGTTTCCGGGAAAGTGGGCCAGCAACATCGGGCTCGAGCAGGCTGACTTCGATGGGGATGGCGTTCCCGATCTGGTGACAAGTTCCAGCTACGGTCCGGGGCTCGAAGTGCGTCGGGGATTGTGCGCAGCAGTCCCCGAGGGGCATGTCCAAGTGACGTCCATAGCACATGGACCCGGTGTGCTGAGCCTATCGCCGGGCAGGCCGGCCATCTCACGAGGCACGGTCGTGCAGGCTGGCGCGCACCCGCTGCCCGGCGCTCGATTTCTGGGGTGGAGCGGAGCCATTGCCGGCACGGACTCCACGGTGTCTTTCGTCGCGCAGCGAAGCGCCACGGTGCATGGCTACTTCGCCACGACCAGCCGAGTCTTGGATGTGGCCACAGTCGGTGGCGGCGCGGTGGTTCGCTCCTTGGACTTGCCGGCCTATCCCGACAGCGCCTACGTCACGCTGTGGGCACGGCCGGCATACGGCTGGCGATTCGTCCGGTGGGAGGGCTCTGCGCCGAGCAGCGATTCGGTGATCACGGTGTTGTTGGCCACGGACCGGCATGTCACGGCACGCTTCGAGTTCATCCCGGTCTCCCTCAATCGGAGTGCGGAGCCTCTCCGGGGCGGAACCGTCGGCTCGGAACCCGATCTCCAGGTGTATCCACTCGGGTCGAGCGTGACGCTCACGGGACTGGCGAGCTATGGGTTCCACTTCGATCACTGGGAGGGCCTGCCGGACTCGGACACGAGCTCCGTGAACCCGGTCACGATCACGCTGCACGGCTCGCGCTCGGTTGTCGCGCACTTCACCGGCGATCCGATGCCCGTGGTCATCGACGTGATCGGCCACGGCCGCGTGGTGCGAACGCCCGACACTCCGACGGTTCCTTTCGGTTCCGTGCTGGCGATCGAGGCGATTCCCGATCGCGGCCACGTGCTGGCGAGCTGGGGCGGTGATCTGTGGGGCAACTGGAGGCAGGTCATGTTCGAAGTCTTCGGCCCCGTCTACGCCGTTGCCAACTTCGAGGAGAACTTCGACTACGCCCCCACAGTGTTGAGCCTGACCGACAGGCCCGGGGACGAAGGCGGGTGGCTGTCAGTGCGCTGGCAGCGGGCATTCTGGGACGTGCCGGACTCGAGCGGCGGCAGCTACCTGGTATGGCGCTCGATCGACCCCGCCTCGGCGCTGGCGTCGCTTGCGGCCGGCGCCGCCGTCTGGGCGAACGGCGCCCCCGCGGTTCCTGCCAGCACGCGAACGGTTCGCGCGATGCCGCGGAACGGAGCCGTGTACTGGTGGGAACATGTTTCGACGATCGCAGCAGCCGGCGAGCACGACTACACGTGCGCGGTGCCGACGGGCGCGGATTCGGTCAGCGCCAACGATCCGCCGACACTCGTCTTCGTGCAGGGGCGCAGCACCGCCGACGACTACTGGTGGAACTCCGCCATCGATTCGGCACGCTCGGTGGACAATCTCCCGCCGCTTCCGCCGCTCACGGCATCGCTGCGGCAGGAGACTGGTGGAATCTCCGTGCAGTGGGCGCCGAGCAGTTCGCCCGATGTGGCGGGCTACCGGCTCTATCGGGGTGCGAATGCCGGTTTCATCCCTGACGTCGGCACGCTTGTCGGCAGCACGCGCGAAGTCTCGCTCCTTCTGCCGGGGCAGCTCGACACGCTCACGTTCGTGCGCATCGCCGCGGTGGACGTGCACGGCAATGAGGGCGCAAGTCTGCTCGTCAGGCCCGAGGGGCTCGGCGTGCCGGCCAGCGCGCTGCACTTCTCACTTGATCCGCCCCGCCCAAACCCGTCGCACGGCGACTTCACTACGCAGTTCGAGCTGATCTCCAGCGAGCCCGCGCGCCTCGAACTGATCGACGTGAGCGGACGGCTGGTGCAGCTGCAGGACATGCCGTGGCCCGCGCCCGGCGTGGGCCGCGCAGTGTGGAGGTTGCCCGCTGCGCTCCCGGCCGGGCTGTATTTTGTTCGCCTGTCGCAGGGCGGACGAACGGTGACCCGCCGGCTGACCCTGGTTCCCTGACCGATGGAACGGCCCGGATCGATGAACCCGAATCCCCTCAGGTGTCTTGCCTTCCTCGTGCCGCTCGCGCTCGTCTGCGGTCTGGCCACGGGCCGATCGGCGATGGCCGCGTGCGCCTCGGCGCTTGGCTTCTGGAGCAATACGGGCTACTCCGCCGGTGCGCCTGTCTCCATGCCACTCCTGCATGACATGAACGGCGACGGCAGGCTCGACTTCGTTCTGAGCTCTCCCGACAGCCATTTTGTGAAGATCGCCATGGGCTCCCTGCCGCTTCCCGCAGACACCCGGTGGAGTCCGGCTGATGCGATGAAGATCCGTTTGTCCGTCGCGCCGGCGCAAACTGTCGCGGCTGATTTCAATGCCGACGGCGTCTCCGACCTGGCCATCGGCTCCAGTCAGGGGGCAGCGGTTTTCGTCGCGCTCGGCACCATGAGCGACACCTCGTGGGCCTTCGGCGCGCCGCTGTCACTCGAGGCGCCGCAGCTGGGCGCCATGGATCACATCGCCGCGGCGGATATGAACGAGGACGGCATTCTGGACCTGGTGGCAGCCGGAGCCCATGGCGCGGGTGTCTTTCTGGGGCAAGGCGCCTATGGAATCGGGGACGGCACCTTTGCGCTCGCCGAGCAGTATCCCGGCTTCATGCTCCTGTCCCACCTCGCAGTCGCCGACTTCAACGGTGACGGCCACCTGGACGTTGCCGGCGCTCATACGGGAGAACCCAGCCTGTCATTTGCGTTCGGCACGGGAACCGGGCAGCTCGGTTTGCCAGCCTCGTTCAACCTGCTCTACTGGCCGACGGCACTCACGCAGGCCGACCTGAGTGCCGACGGTCGCCCTGATCTCGCAGTCGGGACTCAGCATGGCGTGCTGTTGTTGCTCAACGCGACAGTGGTCGGGGGAACTCAACCGAGCTTTCAGGTGCTCGACCAGACGCAGGGCGGCACAAGGCCGTGGATCACCCAGATCGTGTCGCAGGATGTGAATCTGGATGGAGCCCCGGATGTACTGGCCTTGCGCGGGGACGGCCTGTTCAGTGAGTTCAGGGGCGCCCGAAACGGCGGGACCTATTCCATCTCGTCGACATTCGAGGTGTACACCGGGGCGGCCATGAACGGGCTGGCGCTGGGAGATCTCGATGGCGACGAGATGGTGGACGTCGTGAGCAGCAACGCGGTGTACCGGTCGTGCGGTTACATGTTCGGAAACTGCAGCGCGGCGGCCGCCGGAAGACTCCGGCTCGCAAAGGTCGTGCACGGGGAGGGGCAGATTCTCCTGAGCCCCGCGGGCCCCGATTATCCGGTCGCGACGCAGGTCCAGGTGACTGCAGTGCCAGGTCCCGGCATGGTGTTCGCCGGTTGGTCGGGGGCAGCCACGGGAGACTCACTGGTCACCTCGGTGTCCATGGCGGCGGACGCGGCCGTGCATGGGTGGTTCGCGCCGGCGCGAAATGAAGTGAGCACGCAAGTGGACGGCCAGGGTTCCGTGACACGTTCGATTGCCCTTCCCCGTGTGCCCGAAGGATCGAGCGTCTTTCTCAAGGCCACCGCTTCGAGCGGGTGGTACTTCACCGGATGGTCAGGCGATGTCACTTCGCTCGCGAGCGGGGTGAACCTCCATCCCGCCCGCGCCATGGCACTGGTCGCGCACTTCGCGCCGATCCCCGTCGCGCTGAACACTATCGTCTGGCCGGCCGGCGCGGGGACGGTGATTCGTTCACCTGACGCGGCGGCGTACCCACCTTCCAGCTGGGTCACGTTGACCGCGCTGCCGCAGACGGGCTGGCATTTCACCGGCTGGTCGGGTGCCATGAGTGGCATCGCGAATCCCAGCAGCCTGTCCCTCACTGCGAATGCCTCGGTGACGGCCAGCTTCGCCATCAATTCCTATGCGGTCACGACGCAGGTTGCCGGGAGCGGCACCGTGAGTCGGTCGCCGTCACCGGGGCCCTACTCACACGGCACGGTCGTCCGCTTTTCCGCGGCTCCCGCCGCGAACTACTTCTTCAAGGGGTGGTCGGGCGACACCACGGTCGCCACGAGCGTTTTCAGCATGGCGATCACCCGCCCAATGAACCTGCAGGCGACGTTCGAGCCCAATCCTCTGCTGCGGCCACGGATCGCCGCTGTGCGCGACGTGGCTCGGGATGAAGGTGGGCGAATTCGTGTGAGCTGGCTTCCGACATTGCTGGACCTGCCGCCGCACGACGGCGGCCAGGACGTGAGTGACTACGTCGTGTATCTCGCGCTTCCCGGTTCGCCCGCCTGGGACAGCGTCGGGGTCACGCCCGCCGCCGCGCTCGAAGGCTATGCCATGACGCTGGTGACGCCGATGGATTCGACCAGCGCCGGCAATCCGCGAACGCGAGTGTTCGTTCGTGCTCGTTCGCTTGATCGCACCCGGTGGTGGGACTCCGCAGTGGATTCGGGTTACTCGGTGGACAATCTGGCGCCAGCTTCCGTGACTGGCGTACAGGCGCAGGCCACCCCCGGCGGTATCTCGCTTCGCTGGACGGCGAGCGAGGCGCCCGACCTTGCAGGCTATCGCGTGTACCGCGGGACGAACCCGGGCTTCGCACCCGAAGCGTCCACGAGGGTCGCGGCGGTGGGCCCGGCAGCGACGAGCATCGAGCTCTCGGGTCGTCCTGACCTGAGCTCGTACGTGAAGCTGACTGCCGAGGATGTTCATGGCAACGAGAGCGAACCGCTGCTGCTCACTCCGGGCACTCTTGGAGTCGCCCACGCGGCGGCGCTCTTCGCGTTGTTACCGCCGCGACCCAACCCGAGCCGCGGTGAGTTGGGCGTGGAGTTTACGCTCGCGCGCGAAGGCGAGACGTGGATTGACGTCTTGGATGTGGGGGGGCGAGTGGTGAGGCACGTGGCGCTGGGGCCGCTCGCGCCGGGCACGCATCGAATCCCACTGTCGCCATCGCAACCGCTGCCGGCGGGACTCTATTTCCTGCGGCTCTCGCAGGGCACACAGCGAGCGCTGTGTCGAGTCGCAATTATTCCGTGACCGCCGGATCATCGAGCCCGGGTACCGCGACTTCCGCGTCACTCCCTCGCAACGCGGCCACTTCTCTGGAAACCTGACGAGCTTTCAGATCGGCCGGCTCATCGTGAACCGCGCTGAGGGCGGGTGGCCAAGCTGGACGGCCACCAGGGGCGCGGCGTCCTCTACAAGCCGGGACGGGCCACGACGGCGTAGCGCTGGCTCGGCACGCCATCTACCACGGCGCGGTGACTGCATCCGCCAGGCCGTTTCGGGCGTCGGGCACCCAGCGGTCAGCCGTAACGTGTGGTTGGGCTATGTGTTGCCGTGCGTATGATAATCATACATTCGCGGCATTACGTGCATGATCTGCACGGCGCCCGACTGCCTACTCCGCCGCCTCGTCCTCGACCGCGTCGCTCATGCGCTCCTTGGGAGGCTCGACCGGGCGCACCATGAGCGCCTGTTCGCGCTCGATGTACACCAGGCCGGCCTTGGCGCCGCGCGGCTTGCGCACGTACTTCTTGAGCGTCCAGTGCACCGGCACCTTGCCCGCGGTGCGCGCCTTGG
>JADLGX010000436.1 GCA_020849095.1 Candidatus Eiseniibacteriota bacterium | reverse complement strand
GGTGCTCTCGCCTTCGGCCACCAGGATCTCGATCCGGTCGCGCGGGTAGTCCTGCGCGAGAATGGATTTCAGGCAATCGTCGAGGTACGCGCTTTCGTTCCGACACGGCATCACGATGGAGACGAATGGTGCCGGGATCTGACTGGTTCTTTCCAACTTGCGCAGCCTACTTCAACTCGAGCGCGGAGAGCCGGTTTGGCGCGCGTCGGGATCGCCGCCAAGCTTGCGCACTACGCCCCGTCGGGCGAGACGGGCAAGAGCGGCCATGCGCATCGCGGGCTCGTCGTTGGTCCAGCAAGCGAGGGGAAGCCCGACCGCCAGCGGGAGGCGCTTCGATCGACCCGCGAGCGCGAGCGCGCGAGCCTGAAGGCGCCGAGGTGGGCGACCCATCTCGTCCCGGACCCTTGCGAACCTCTCTGACCCGCGCCGGTACTGCATCCAGTCGGCCACCGCCCACAGTCCGCTGGAGAAGCCGGCGTGCCCCGCGCGCTCGACGAGCTCGTCGAGGCGACCCTCCAGTCGCACGGCCAAGCGCTCCAGGTCTTCGGCCTGGTGCGGATTCGCGTCGACGAAGTAGTCCTTGACCACGTTGGCGGCCAGGAGGAGCAGGTGATCGATGTCGTCGATCCGGAGTGAGACGAACGGGAACGTCGTCGTGTCCTGGGTCGCGCCGCGCAGCACGTCATCGACGCTGAGCGAGGTCAGCTCCCGGCGCCCGATTTCTGCGTGCAGCTCCACGGCAAATCCGTCCACGTCGAACACGGCCTCCCCGAGCTCCTTGGACAGGTATTGGGTCGGGAGTCCGGCCCTACCCAGCCGTTCCGCCGCTTGCGCGAACGAGCTTCGCGCGACGAGCAGGTCCACGTCGCGGAGCGGCCGTTCGGTCACGTCGTCGTAGAGCCACCGCGCCAGGACGATCCCCTTGATCGGGGCAACCACGATGCGCGCCTCCGCGAGCAAGCGCGAGACGACGGAAAATGCCGAAAGCGCTCGTTCATGGCGTGCCCACTGCCCGACGTCAGCTTTCACGGAACCACGACCATGACCGGCCATGGGTGGTAGAAACCGGAGGCGTCGGCCTCCAGTGAGTCGATGGTGAAACGGTAGACAGATCTGCCCGCGTTCATCGGCGGCACTGGTGGAACGTTCACGGTCACCACGACGCGGTCGCCGTTGTTCACCGACGTCTTGCTCAACTTCGCCGCGCCATCGAAGTCCGACGGTGGTGGGTAGAGACTCACGGCGAGCTCCCAATCTGCCGTTGGCTTGTTGGAAGTCGCGATCGCCTCGATTGAGACCTCCTCACCGGGGGCCGCATGCACGATCGTGGCATCGGTGACGACGGTGAAAAACGCACGGTCGGCGTCGCCGGGTTGGCAAGGGTTCAAGAACGCCGCGGCGGCTTCGTTGGACCAGATGTCCTGCACCCAGTACGCGTCGATGGCGTGGTACATCTGGTTCTCGCAGAGATCGGCGAGTTCTCTCCCTCCGATCGCTGCCCATGCCTCGGTGCCGCTGCCCGGGGTGTCGTCGAGCTGCCAGCCGGGATCGAGCGCACCCATCGGATCGGTGATCGTCTCCACGATCTCATGTGTCGCGAAGTTCGTCGTCAGACGAAGGTCCTCGCCGTCCCAGCTGCAGCGGGGAACGACCGAGTACGCAACCATTCCCTGCAGCGCTCCTCCCGGAACACTGGTGCGTCCGTGGTAGCCGCCGAACTGCTCGCACCCTTTCGCCCCCCCGAGCGTGACCACGGTCGACGCCGGGTAGTGCAACACGAACGCCGAGTTGGCCCCTGGCGGCGGCAGCGTCTTGTCCCCGGTTGCCGCGGCAAGGAACGTCGCGATGTCCACGTCGTCGACGGTCTTGGGGGCCTCGGTCGTGAGAATCACCGGTGTCTTCAGCGTCGCGCTGCCGATCCCGTACTCCTTGACGGCGGCGGTCAGGTAGTCGGTTTGGTCCAGCCACTGGTAGAACTGCGACAGATCGTCCCGCAACGGATCGCTCGCGAAGAACACCGGAATAATTTCGGGTTCGGTCAGCCGGGGACCCCCGCGGTAAGGAACCTGCGGGAAAGAGGGAACTGCGGCAGGTGCGAACCCAGCGTTCGCTCCGTCATCCGACGAGCCGCACGCTGGGTGTAACATGAGGAGCGCGACGAGGAGAGTCGGAGTCTTGGGCCCCATGGTTTGACCGCCAACGCGGAATCTAGGGTTCGCGGGAAGCACACGCAAGCGTGACGGCCCTCCACGACGTGGTAAGTTTCGGCGGTGACTCGCCAAATCGAGTTGGCCCGGGGGATCGTTGCGACGGTGGAGACCGACCTTGATGCCGTGAACGGCTGGCTCGATCGGTCCGCGCCCGCTCCTATTGCCCCGGTCGGTTCGCCCGCCGCGGCGACGATTTCCGTTGTGGCCCACCCCGAAGCTCCTGCGCGGTGTTTCCTGCCCTACGAGTACTACCAGCGCGTTCGCTGGAGCTCTCGCTCCACCGCGGTGGTCAGCGTCAATGGAGCAGCGGGAACCATCTCGGAGTACTTCGGGAAGGACGGGTTCCGGGCGGAGCTCTCGGTCTCCCCCGCGGGAGTCCCCGAGAGTCTCGGGGTGTTCCTCCGCCTCATCACCGCTCTCGCCCTGATTCCACGAGGGGCAGTAGTCGCCCATTGCTCCTCGGTGGTCGTTCGCGAGCACGCTCACCTCTTCCTGGGCGCTTCGGGTGCGGGGAAGACTACGACGGCGCGAAGGCTCGGTCGCGAGGGGGGGCTCCGGGTTGCCGACGACATGGCGATCGTGAGCTGGGACGAGTGCCAGGGCGGCGCGGTGGTCGAGGCGAGTCCGTTCGACCGGGCGAGCCGACTCGCCGGCCGACGCGGTCAGAGCTGGCCGCTCGCATCGGTCTACGCCATCCAGAAGGCGGCAGCCGCGACTCGACTCGAGCCGACAGCGCCCCCAGGCTTTTCCACATGGCTCGGGGCAACCGTCGCCCCTCCGCTTCCCGAGCCGGAGGCGCGAGCCTTCTTGGGCGCAGTCGTCCGGCTTGCGCGACGGCACGCCCCGAAGCGGCTCGCGATCCAGCCGCGAGGCGCCGTCATGCCCGCGCTTGCGGACGATGGAGCAACCCCCCGTGAACGTGACGGCTAGCTCATGCTACGCATTGCTATGCGAGAGCCCGCAATGACCCTCACTTGGAACGACGACTCGCCAGTGCAGCGCCACCCGCGCGCAGTTTGGAGGGCCTTCGAGGGTGAGGTGGCGATCATCGCGCCCTGGGAAGGGGCAGTGAGGACGCTCAATCACGTTGGCGCGCGCTGCTGGGAGTTGGCGGACGGCCGATCGTTCAGGGCGATCGTCGACGTGTTGCTCGGCGAGTTCGATGTGAGCCGTTCGGTGCTCGAAGGGGACTTGAGAGCGTTTCTGGCGGAGCTCGCCGCCCGAGAACTCCTCGCGCTCGGTGAGGACCGACCGTGACGACGACACCCGCCCAGGTGCTCGAGGTGCTGGCTCGCAGATCTGGCGTCGCCGCCATCAGGTTGCACGTGCTCGTCGCGGACAGGTGCAACCACAGGTGCGGCCACTGCTACCAGGTGCAGGGGGAAGATGGCGAGATGTCTCTGCGCGAGATCCTTGCCATCATTGACCGTTTCCGGCGCCAAGGCGGATTGGTGCTCTCGGTCAGCGGCGGCGAGGCGACGCTGCGGGCAGATCTGGTCGACATCCTCCGCTACGCACGCGACGCCGGGTTGGCCACGATCCTCTACACCAATGCCTACTTGGTCGACGACAGTCTGGCGGACAGCCTTGCATCGTGCGACCTGTGGCGAGTCGATGTCAGCCTGTACTCGGACGTCGAGACCGCGCACGACCAACTGACCGGGATATCAGGCTCGTGGCGCCGCACGGTCGCGGGCATTCGTCGCTTGGCTGGGCGAGGCATTCGCGTGCAGCTCAAGACGCCGTTGACCACCGCAGCCGTGGGCACCACGTTCGAGCGCATGGCTGCGCTGGCATCCAGTCTGGGGTGCACTCTGCAGGTCTTTGACCAGATCTCTGCCGGAGAGGACGGTGGGCTCGCGCCGCTGGAGCAGAAGCTGCCCCCGGCTGAAGTGGCAGCCTTTGCTGGAGGCGACCCCGCGCTCGATTGCGAGGCCGAGACTGGACTCGACTCCGCGCTTCTGGACCGCGCTCCGTGTACGATCGCGAGCTCCGCACTCACGGTCCGCTCGAACGGCGCCCTCACGCCATGCACCCACGTGCCCGTCGAGATCGCCAACTTGACGGATGGGGGTGAGCTGGAAGGTGTGCTCCGGGCGAGCGAGGTTGTGGGCTTCCTTCGCGCCCTCACGTGGCGCAATGTCCACGGCTGCCGGGACTGCGACCTGCTATCGGCTTGTGGCCGTTGCCACGCCACGGCGTTAGCGCAGGCCGGGGACATGCTCGGACCGTACCCAGAAGCCTGCGAGCTGGCCGTGGCGCGCTACTCGTCCACCACAGGTGGCGGCCGAGTTCCCGCGCCCGGGCCACAATCAGGGGTCAACCGCGCTCGCGGGCCGTTCCGGGTCGAGTCAGACGGAGCCCTCACACCGATCCCTGACGTCGTCACGGCGGAAGATCTGGCTCTGGTGAGCCGTTTCCCGTGGCTTCGTGGTCGTTGGCCGGCGAAAGGGAGCGGTGTTGTTCACCTAAGAAGGAACAAGGACGGCAACTCGCTCGACACCGCGAGAAGGGCGCCGTAGACTCCGGTGGATTTCTTCGGTGGGTACTTTCGGCGTGCGTCGAAGGCGTTCGCGTGGAGGCGATGATGCGGCGGTCAGATTGGACGGTTCGAGTTGCGGGGCTCGTGGTGGCGGGTGGCCTGCTCTTTGCGGGTTGCAGCGACGGCGAAGAAGGCGGCAAGGGGAGCGGCGGCGCGGGCGGAAGCACCGACGCCGGGAACGACGGCGCGGGTGGAGACAGCGGGCAGTGTCCGGTAGCCCAGTTCGTAGCGCCGACCAACGGGCAGAAGCTCACCGAAGCCGACGACGCCGACAAGGACCAATGCGCCAATGGTTTCCAGCATGACGTGCAGCTCTCCACGTCTGCCCCAGATGGAACCGAGGTCAAGCTCTTCGCCAACTCGTCCCAAGTGGCGTCGTCGACGGTTCAAGGCGGCACGGCGGTGTTCTCCAAGGTTCAGCTCGATTCGAAGGGGACTACTGTCCTCAAGGCGCAGATTGGAGCGGACGCGGCGTGCGGGGCGTCGGCAACCGTCGAAGTGGCCTGTGCCGGCGTCCCCACCTGCACCATCAGCAAGCCGGCGATCTTCGCGACGCACCCGGCTCTGAACGGCGTGCCTGCTGCCCAAGGTGGCGATCGAGTGAGTGCGGACGGGTCACCCTATCAAGCGGCGTTCGAGGTCACGACCAACGTCGACGACGGGCAGCCGGTGACGTTGAACGTCGACGGGTCCCCCACGGGCGTTACGGTCAACGCAACCGGCGGAAAGGCCCATTTCGGCGGCGTCACGCTCGTACCCGACGGCGACCATACGGTAGTGGCCACGTGCATTTCCAAGTCAGGTACTTCGGGGAAGTCCGCCACCTCGACATTCCCGGTGGACACTGCCGGGCCAATTCTGACGGTCGTTTCGCCGAGTGACGGTCAGCACCTCACCGGTGCTCAGTTCGAAGTCTGCGGCTCGACGACATCGGCCGACGCCATCGCGACGGGCTCCAGCAACTTCTGCGTTGCCATCGGGTCTGCGTCGCCGGTCTGCCTTCCTGCTGTGGCAGGCGGCGCCGACGCGGGTTCCGGGGGCGGGGCTTGCGTGAGTGTTCCGTGCCCGGGAGGGGCCCCATTCGACCTCAACATCACCCTAACGGACAAGGCCGGAAACCCCTCTTCGAAGAAGGTGCAGCAGGTGAGCTGCGCATCGACCAACCCGTCGGTTCAGATTGTCAGCCCTGTGGATGGAACCGGTGCCGACACCAGCAAGCACATCCTGGCCGCAGGGTCGCCGGCGGGCCAAATGCAGGACAACGACGGAACCAAACCCGGCGCCCAGCACGACGTGAAGGCGTGCACGAGCGCCGCAACCGGGACGGCGCAGCTCTTCGTGGGCCAAAAGGGCTCGACCCTCAGCAAACTTGGGACGCCGGTCTCGCTGGCAGCAGCAACGGCGACCGACAACTGCCCCACGGGCTTGGGCTTCGTGGCGTCCTTCCTCGGAGCGACGCTGCCCGAGTCCGTAGAGGACAGCGCGGGGGCCCTCTCGACCGCTACCGAGCTCCGCGTGGAGGTCATCGACCAGTCTTTGGCGGTGGGAGTCAGTCCCGTCGTCGATGTCTGGGTGGACTCCGTGAAACCGCTCATCACGCCTTGGACGCCCACGCCGCTCTGTGGCCAGCTCCAGCAGAGCGGCGTGGCATACACGACCAACTTCGTGCTGGGCGCGACGGTTGCGCCCGTCAACGTCACCATCACCAACGGAGCGAGCACGCAGAATCTGACTGCCGCTTTCGTCGCTGCCGGTCAGGCAACCTTTGGCCAGGTGACCTTCCAGGTGGGAGACAACTCCATCTCTGCGACCGCCACCGAGCCTTCGGGGAACCAGGGCGCGCTTCAGTCGCCGTGCATCTTCAAGGTGGGAAACCCGCCGACCGTGACTTGGCTCACTCCGACCGCGTCGACGAACCTGAACGCTGCGTCGGACGGGAGCGGGTCAACGCCTGGGTGGCAAGGTACCCTGCAAGTTCAGACCAGCCTCGCCGGCGTCGGAGGTGCAACCGTGCAGTTCTCGACGAACCCGGGCGGAAACCTCGGTGCTCCGGTCCCCGTCGATGCCAGCGGAAAGGCGACACTCGCTGCGGCGACCATCCCCGAGGGCGACCCAGTGCAGATCATCGCACAAACCAACGACACCGGTTCGGGCGTCGGCACCGCCACCCTCAGCCAACCGGTCGATACTGAGGTGCCGTCGCCAATCACCGCGCTGGTCGCGACGATCAAGGACCGCCGCCAGACGAGCTTCCACCTGGCGTGGACCGCACCCGCCGATGGAGGGACCAAGTCCGTCTATTCATATGATCTTCGGGTCTCTAATCAGCCGATCACGGCCGGCAACTTCGATTCCATCACCGACAAGGTGACGTATTCGGGATCGCCCGCGGCACCCGGGGCGGCCGACGGCATCGACATCCTCAACCGGTTCATCGAGCGGGACTACTACTTCGCCGTAGCCGCGCTCGACAAGGCCGGGAACCGCAGTCCGATCGTTTCTACGTCCACCGCGACGCGGGCGAACTTCACTCAGACAATCCTCTCGACGGGGATCACCAACCAGAACTTCGGCCTGCAGGTAGATGGGTCAAGCGATCTGAACGGCGACGGTCTGTCCGACATCTTGGTCGCAACCGGCAATGATACGCGGGCCTACATCTACTCCGGAAAGAGCAGCTTTGCAGCCGGTTCACCCGACGTGACCTTCACCGGCACGTCACCGCTCTTCGGCTACTCCGCTTCTGTCGTCGGGGATGTGAACTCTGATGGCTACCTCGATGTCGGCATCGGCTCACCGTCGGTGGGCAAGGTGTTCGTCTACGCGGGGAGTGCGGGAGGGTGGAACGCGAGCTACGCCGAAACGGACGCTACCTGGGTATTCAGTAGCGACGCCAGTTTGGCCGGATCCCTGTTTGGCAACAACGTCACGCGGCTGGGCGACTTCAACGGCGACGGATTCGACGATTTCGCGATTGGCGCGGGTAAGGCAACCGGAGATAGCGGAGCGACCATTGTGGTGCTCGGCGGCTCCAGCCTTGCATCGTTGACCGCGTCGGTGTCGACCCCCCCGGCTGGCACGATCGCCATCAAGGGAGACTCCGGCTACCCCGGCGGTCGGCTCGGGACGTCGATTCTGGGACTCGGGAAGTTCTTCAGCGCTCCCGGCAACAGCATGGTCGCTGCGGCTCCGTTTGGCACCAACAACGGCCGGTCGTACGCCTTCCACGGCCAATCCGGCACGAGCGGCTTTATCGCTATCGGCGCCGCGGATCAGACCGTCGACGGGCCGTCTGCCGGCTCGCGATCAGGCATGTCCGTCGGGCTCTTGGGAAATCTGGGCGGCGCGGGCCTGCCGGGGGTCGCGATCGGGACCCCCAACTGGGACTCGACCGGCGGGTTCGCAACACTCTACCTGGGCGCGAGCGGCCAGCCCTTCGGCGGGAGTTCCATCAAGCTGACCAACTCGAAAGCCACGACCGCAGGCGATGGCTTCGGACTTGCCATCGTCACGGGCGGCTTCTCGGGAACTTCTGTGACGACTTCCTTCATCGGCGGTGACTCCGTGCCCGATGTCGGCGTGGCCGGCCTGACGGAGGCCGGGGCAACGGGGACGCTCTACCTGTTCACCGGGCAACACGCGGCGAGCCTCGGCGCCGTCGCGGACGTGGTCACGACAGCGGACGTACAGCTGCCGCTGCCCACTGGCTGGGTGGGCACCACTCGGAAGTGCAGCGCGATCAAGGACTTGAACGGTGACGGCTACGGCGATCTCGCCTTGGGCGAGTTCAAGCGTACCACGGGTTACAACGGTCGCGTTCTGGTGCTATGGTGATTCCGATGAATCGGCTGGCGCAACACGGCACCGAACCCGAGATGAAGGCGGTTTCCCAGCAGGGCACGAAGAAGGCCTACCAAAGACCCCAAGTCGAGGACCACGTGGAGCCGAATGCGTCGGTGGTGTTCGGTTCCAACCCGACCTCGGACTGTGCCGGAGTGCACAAGCCTCCGCCACCCAAGGGCTAGCGGGGCGGACGACGGATGAGCCGCACCGCAGCGACCGCTGGGGGCAGAAGGCGCGCGAGCGCTGCCCCGGCGGCGCGGGGGATTGGACCTGTGACCGCGTAGCTCAGGCACCCCTTTTCGAACCGGATGGCGCGTCCCAGCACTTGGTGGTGAGCTGCCGGCGGATCGTCGGCTAGGCTCGAGTCTGAGCGCGTGATGATCGTAGTGGCCGTCTTAGCGGCCACCCGGTGGGACACGAGGCGATGGCCATCGAACCAAACGGCAATGTCGCCCACGCGAAGGTCCGCTGCGGGGCAAGGCTGTACGACCAGTTGGCCCCCAGGCCAGATCCAGGGGCGCATGCAACTTCCGCCGGTGGGCAGGGCAATCACGCCAGGGCCAGATGCCTCGGCTTCGGTCTTGGAAGGCACACGGAAGCACATTCGGGCTTTCAGTCGATACTACCATGGGCGGAGTGAGCCGATTCGCCCGCGTGCTCGGAGTGCAGCTCGCCAGCTCCTGCATGGTGTGGCTGGCCGGAGTTGGCGTGTCGACGCTGTTGCTCAGGCTGGCCTACCCCGTCGCCGCGTTGTTCTTTGCGGCGTCGCACGGGATCGCTGCCTTCGGCCTGGTGGGCGCGTCGGCGCTGGTCGCTCTGCTTCGCGCCACCTGCGTCGACCGCGCGACGCGGTGCGTGCGAAAGGCCGCCTACTCCGCGATATCTTCTGCCGTGGAACGCTTCCCGGTCCTTCCGGGGCCGGACGCGCCGCCTCCAGAGCAGATCGAGAACGAGATATCGCGCGGTGTCCCCTGGCTCGAGGCATACGTAGCACTGACCATTCCGTCCTTGTTCGGGACGGCCGCCGCTGCGCTGGGAATCGTTGCGCTGGGCGCCGCCTACCTGGGCACGACGATTGCCGGTCTCGGTGCCGCTGGGCTCGTTCTGATCGCGCTCGTCGCGAGGCTGGGAACGCGCGCGGCCGCGCGCGCTGCAAGGACAGCCTGGCACGAGTATCAGCGCGTGGCCCACCTGATCGAGGTTGGGATCAGGGGACGCGCTGAGCTGCGCGCGCACGCCTTGTCGGCCGACCACTCCGCGCGCATCGCCGCGGTGGTCCGCGAGTGGTCGGTCCTGGAGAGGAGGGCGCACCTGCTGGGCGCCCTGACCGGGTGGACGATTCCCGCAACTGTCGCCGCCGGTCTCGTCGCCCTAGCGACCTTCGTGGGATGGGATCCGCTGGAGATCGTGTCCCAGTCCGGCAAGGAGCCTGGCCGCGCGGTGGTCGCGTTCGGCGTGGTGGGCGTTTCGGCTCTTTCTGCGGTCATGGCGCTCGCGCGCTTGCTCTCCGACGTTGCTCTCGAGAAGCCGTACGTCGAGGCCTTGCGCCGCTTCGTCGAGACCGTCGACCCCTCCCCCGCGTCGCCACCTCCCGGTGAGGGAGCCATCGGAGAAGTACGCCTCGATGACGTTGAGTTCGAGTTCCCGGGTTCATCCAAGCGCTTGCATGCGAACCTGACGTGGAAGCCGGCGGAGCGAATCGCGCTCTTGGGCCCGAACGGTAGCGGGAAGACGACGGTCGCGTTGTTGGTGCTCGGACTGCTGGAACCGTCTTCCGGCCGCGCCACCGCTTCGGTGGGGGCCGCTCGCCTTCCCGCAAGCTCGCTACTTGGGCGGGTGGCGTACTTGCCTCAACAGCCGTATTTCGCGGATGGGGATTGTGTGCAAGCCGCGATGAGGTTTGGTGCGCCCCGTGCGAGCACGGCCGAAATGGAGGCTCTTCTTGGCAGTCTGCTGCCCGATCTCGAGCCGTCCGCTCTGCTGGCACGGCGTGTGACGTCGCTCTCCGCGGGCGAGCGGCGAATGGTCGCTCTCGCCAGGGCTTTGCTCCGCGACGTGGAGTTGACCGTTCTGGACGAGCCGGAGGCCAATCTGGACGCCGCCGCCCGGGAGCGCGTGATCGAGACGCTGCGCCGCGGGCGAAGCCACGCTCCAACCCGCATGCTAGTGCTCACTCACGACGCGGCCTTCGCTGCGCTCTGCGATCGAACCATCCGCTTCCGCGCCCCGTTGAACGTGGCCGACTGAGTGAAGTTCCCAATGGGTTCGTCACGATTCGTCTGGCTGGATGCAGTACGGTTTCTCGCCGCATTCTCCGTGTTGGTCGCTCACGCACGCGCGTCTTTCTTCGTCGAATATGGCGCGTTGCCAGTCGAGCAGCAGAACGCGCTTTCCGGCTTGTTTTACGCATTGACCCGGCTCGGTAGCGAAGCAGTGATCTTCTTCTTCGTGCTGAGCGGATTCCTCGTTGGCGGAGGCACCGCCCAGCGGGTGGTGGAAAAGCGCTTCGATGTGAAACGTTTCGCGATCGATCGTTCGTCACGGATTCTCGTTCCGTACGTGCCTGCACTCATTCTCACGGTCGCCGTCTGCAGACTCGGCGGCTGCGGAGCGCCCGCCGCGGTGGTGCTTGGGAACCTCGCCTTCATGCAAGAGATCTTGGTCCCGTCGCTGGACGCCAACCGGCCCTTGTGGTCTTTGCCCTACGAGGTATGGTTCTACGCCACTCTGGGTGGCGCCGGGATCCTGGTCTCGCGGCGGCGTCTGACGCTCGTGGCGGCACCCGTGCTCGTCATCTCAGGAACGGTCCTTCTGGCCCTCGAGTGGACGTACGTGGCGTGCATGATCATCGGCGCGGTGGCGCGCATCCGCTTGCCGGGTCGCCCTAGCCTGGTGAGAACATGCGTTTCGGTGGTGGTCTGCTTCATCGCGGTGACGGCACTCCAGCTTGCATCTCCATCGAGAACACTCCCCGCCCCCTTCTGGTGGCTTCCTTCCGCGGTGCAGTCCCGTGTATTGCTTGGCATCGGCGCTTCACTTGCCATCCAGCAACTCGCACTCGCGGCTCCGCGAACCCGTTCCTCGAGCATGGTTGCCGGCTGGACGACGGGTCTCGCCGGGTTTTCCTATACTCTGTACCTGACGCACTACCCGCTGCTGCGCGCGATGCAGCGTCTGGGGGTGGAGCGTGCTGCGAGGATCAGCTCAACCTCCGTCCTGCGGTTCGGCGCGGGGCTAGGCGCCTGCATTCTTTTCGGCTGGCTCTTCGGCCTGCTCTTCGAGCGACGGACTGCCGACGTGCGGAAATGGCTCGGCGCGCGCACCGGCGTGCACGCGAATCATTAGCTCACTCTTTCGCTTGCCCACCGGTCGCTGCCGCCTTTTCCGTTTCGATGCGCTGCCGGAGCTCGGCATCCGCGTGACCCCGCAGGCGAGCCACCCGCTCGAGGGAGGCGGCCGCCTGCGCGTGTGCGCCGATTCTCGTCGAGGCCTCGGCAAGCTTCAGCCAGCGGGCCTCGTTCGGTCCGTCTCGGGTGGCTCTGCCGTAGTGCGTCGCTGCGGTTCCCCACTCGCCGCGCGACGCGTACACGTCGCCGGCAGCCGCGGCGGCCTCGGCGCAGTCGTCGGCTCTTGCGCAACGGACGGCCAAGTAGGCTTTCACGGCGGTGCCGAGGTTCGGAGCGTGGGTCGATGCGGCGGCCGCCTGCATTCTGTCGTACAGGCAAGGGGCGCGGTCATTCACGGAGTCGCACCGCTCCAGGAGATGCTGCTCTGCCTCTTCTGGTTTGCCCCCGAGCAAGAGCAGTTGCGCGCGTGCCCTCGGGCCCGCAGACAGCTCGGGCGCGGTGGTCTCGATGACGCGAATGTGGCCCTCCAGCATCTTCAAGCAGTCCGGGCGTTTCTCTCGCTGGCATCGCGATGGCTGATCCCCGGCGGACAGCTCCCGAAAGAGGTCATTCGCTATCGCCTGGTGCGTTGCCAGGCGGTTGGGAGCTCGTGCCAGCGAATCAGCGAGGAGCCTCTGGCGAACGTCTCCGCCTTGCTGCGTTCGAAGCGCGGACGCCAGTGCCTCCAGCATGGCAGCGCCGCCGGCACCCTCCGGCACGGAGACGACCAGCGCGTCGTAGGTGTCCGAGAAGCGGGTCGCGACTTGGGCGGCCGCGGGCGCGAGCGCCGCCTCCCGTTCGACTGCCAACCGGAGCTCCATCATCGCTTGTCCGTGGTGGCCGCGGCTCGCCAGCACTTCCGCGAGCAAGAGGTGCGCTCGGCCATTCCCGTCAGAGCGCTCGAGCGCTCTCGCGAGCCAGGGGAGCGGGTTCTCTTCTTTCGTGCCCCAAGCGGTCAGCCCCCCGATGAGCGGGAAGTAGGGCTCTGCGGGGTGACGCAACATCGCCGTTCGTAGCAGGCCTCGGACCTCGGCTCGCTCCGGCGGATGCTTCCCGGCTTTCCATCGCTCGAAGGCGGCGAATGCATCGGCCCGATCGCTCGCGACGCTGTGCCATCCGCGGGCGGCCGCCAGCCAAAGCAGCGCGGCTCCCACTACGGCCGTCACCGCGGCGGTGCCTCGGACGAACGCGCGCCTCGAGAGCCGCCGAGCTCCGTCACCTTCCGCGTGGCTCTTGGCAGCGGCGCCCCAAACCGAGCCCAGCGCGACGGTCGCGCCGATCGTCACACCAGGAACCTCGAGCGCCAGGTCCACCATGTTCTGCAGGGCGAGAATGGCGACGCCCACCCAGACTCCGGCGGCAAGCGAGCTGCGCCCGACACCCAGCCGGCCCGGTCGCATCAGCCACGCGAACGCAAGCAGCGCTGCGATGCCGACCGGCGCACCCCACTCCGAGACCCACTGCGCGGGGAAGCTCTCCGCGTGGGCGTAGACCACGTTTCCGGGCTCGGTACGGTAGGCTGGAAACACGCTCTCGAACGACCCGCGTCCGATGCCCAGCCAGGGGTGGTCGATGACCACCGGTTTGGCCCAGCCGAGCATCTGCAGCTTGACGAGGTTCTTGTTGTAGAGCTCGCGCCAAGTCTCCTCGGTGCCGCCGAGCAGCGCGAGAATCGCCCCGCCACCGCCTACACTGG
>JADLGX010000435.1 GCA_020849095.1 Candidatus Eiseniibacteriota bacterium | reverse complement strand
CACCGCCGGCGCCACCGCCGTGGGCGCGCGCCGCTTCCTGGTCGCCTTCAACGCCAACCTCAATACGGCCGACGTGCGCATCGCCAAGGCCGTCGCCGCGTCCATCCGCGAACAGAGCGGCGGGCTCAAGAACGTCCGCGCGCTGGGCTTTTCCATCGAGGGCGGGCGCCGCGCCCAGATCAGCATGAACCTCGTCAACGTCGAGGCCACGCCCATCCACCGGGTGCTGGCGCTCGTCCGCGCCGAGGCCGCGCGCCACGGCGCCGCCATCTCGGGCTGCGAGGTGGTGGGACTGGTGCCCGAAGCCGCCATGCTGGATGCCGCCGAGCACGCCATGCAGCTCGAGGGCTTCCAGCGCGACCAGGTTCTCGAACTCCGGCTCAAGCAGCCGCCGCTCACCGAGGCGGTGCCCATCTCCACGTTCTTCGACCAGGTCGCCGGGCCGTCCGCCACGCCGGGCGGCGGAACCGTGGCCGCCTTCGTGGGATCGCTGGCCAGTTGCCTGGCGACCATGGTGGCCAACCTGACCATCGGCAAGAAGAAGTACGCCGCCAACGAGCCGGCCATGGTGGACCTCAAGCGCGACGCCGCCGCCCTGCGGCGTGACCTGCTGGCGCTGGGCCGCCGGGACAGCGAGGCGTTCGACGCCGTGCTCAAGGCGCGCAAGCTGCCCCAGACCAGCCCCACGGAAGTGGCCGAGCGGGACAAGGCCATGCTGGCGGCCGACCTGGGCGCCGCCCGTGTCCCCGTCGAGACCGCCCGGGCGTGCGCCCGCGTGGCCGCGCTGGCCGCCGTCGCCGCCCAGAAGGGCAACGTGAACGCCGTCACGGATGCCGGCGTGGCGGGGCTCCTGGCCGAGGCCGCCGGCAAGGGCGCGATCCTCAACGTGGAAATCAACCTGAAGTCCCTCGCCGACGGCGCCGATAAGCAAGCCGTGGTAGCGGACCTCGAAACGGTGCGTGCCGAGTTGCATGCGGCGGCTGCAAAGTGCCGGGAGGTCGTGCAGGCAGCCATGAACGCTTGATAGGGACATTCCTTTGTCCGGCAGTCTGAGGGGCAAGCCGGGGAGAGCCAGCCAACTTGGAAAAGGCGATCGACATCAAGCGTCGGGCCCAGCGCTGTATCCAGAACGGCGATCTGGAAGGCGCACTGACCGAGTACGAGAAGCTCGTCTCCGGTGAGGAGTCCGACCCGTACAACTTCGTGCTCCTCGCGGACCTCCTCTACAAGAAGGGGGACCAGACGGGTGCTGCGGAGCGGTACCTGTCCGCCGTGGCCGCCTACGAGCGCGCGTCCCTGTTCAAGAACGCCATCGCCGTCTGCAAGAAGATGCTGCGGCTGTCGCTGTCGCCGGCCAAGGTGCTCAACTCGCTCGCGCAGCTTCACCTGCTCGACGGACTCGCGGGCGAAGCGGCGCTCTACTACGTGCAGTACGCCGAGCACATGGTGCGCTCCAGCGCGCCGGATGAAGCCGCCGAGGCGCTGCGCAAGGCGTTCGACGCCTGCCAGGACAACCTCAAGGTGCTCGAGCAGCTTTCCGAGGCCTGGTTGCTGGCGGGAGAGAACGGCAAGTCCGCGCAGGTGATGCTCGAGGCCGCCGCGCACTACCGTTCGCGCAACGCCGAGTCCGAGGCCGTGCGCTGCACGCTGCGCGCCAGCCAGCTCGACCCCAGCGTCACCGGTCCCACGCCGATCGCCGCCGCGCCCGCCGCGCCCGCCGCGCCGGAGCCGTTCGCGCCCGCCGTTTCCTCCGCCTTCATGCCCGCGATCGAAGCACCCGCAACGCCGGAGCGCGACGAAGCGCCCGCCGCCGGGGCGCCCGCGTCGCTCGGGGCCATCCCGCTTGAGCTCGAACACACGTCGCGCGTCGCCCCGCGAGTGGATTCGGACGTCGTGCCGGACCGTCGCGACGCGCCCGAGGGATTCGATTCGGGCCGCCACGACTTCGAGTTCAGCACCGCTTCGTCGCCGAGAATCGACGAGCCGGCCCCCGCGTCGTCTCCGGACGATTTCGCGGTGACCGAGAGCGACGTCACCGCGAGCTATGCCGAGCTGCCGCTGGGCGCGCCGGCCGAGCCTCCCGTCTACGAGATCGCCGAAGAGCCCATCGTTGCCGACGTGCCGCTGGCCGACGGTGTCGAAGTGCCGGCCGACTCCGCCGAGGTGTACGAGATCGGATCGGACGAGGGCGAGCCCATCGGCGCGTTCGAGATCGAGACCGAGGACGAGCCGGCCGAGCCGGCCGGTGTCTACGAGATCGCGATCGACGAGGACGTGCCCGTCACCACGGCTCTCGCCGAGGCGGAAGCCGCCGCGGGCGTCACCGCGGAGGAACCGGTCTACGAGATCGCGGACGAGCAGGCGGAAGTGGCCGAGCTGCAGTCGCCCGAACAGCCGGGCCTGGCGTTCGCGGCTGCCGCCCATCCGGCGCACGCGCACTCCGTTCCGGCCGCGAATCCGCTCGAGCATGTCGAGGCCCTGCTGGCCATGGCGCAGGAGCAGTTCCGCGCCGGCGACCGTGACCAGGCCACCAGCACGCTCACCGAGGCGGCCCGGGCGTACGAGCTTCTCGGCCGCCTGGACAGCGCGGCCACGATCTACCGCAGCCTGGGCCGCGGCGCGCAGGCGTCGCCGTACCTGATGGAGCAGTGGCTCGGCAACTGCGAGCGCCGCGCCGACACGCACGAGGCCGCCCAGGTGGCCTGCGAACTGGGCGACCGCGCGCTGAACGACGGCGACGAGAAGACCGCCAGCTCGTGGTTCGAGCGGGCGCTGTCGTTCGACGCCTCCAACGAGACCGCCCGCCGCCGCCTGCAGCGCCTGACCGGCACCGCCGGACCGGCCGGCATGGGTGGCGTCGCCGTGGCTTCGGCCACGCCCGCGCCGCCGTCGCCGCCTCCCGCCGAGATCGGCCGCGTCGAAGTCGCGGTGGGCCGGGCCGAGGCCGTGACCTTCGATCTGGCCGGACTTTTGTCCGAGTTCCAGAAGGGCGTGGCGGCGCAGTTGGCCGGGGACGCCCAGAGCCATTACGATTTGGGCATGACCTATCGCGAGATGGGCCTGCTCGATCAGGCCATCGAATCGTTCCGCGTCGCGCAGGATGATCCGCGCCTCGCTCCGCGTGCACTCGAAATGTCCGGCCGCTGCCTGGCGGACGAGGGAAGGCATCACGAAGCCGTGGGCGATTACCGCCGCGCGCTTGGGCTGCTCGACCCGTCTGCCGGTCTCGACGGCGAGATCCGCTTCCACCTCGCGCAGTCGCTCACCGAGACCGGTGAACACGAAGACGCGCTGGCGGAGTTCGAACTCGTCGCCGAATCGCTTCCCGACTACGAGGACGTCGCGGAGCGCATCGTGGCTCTGCGCCGCGTTCTGGGGCGAGCATGAGCGGGACGCGGCCACCACGCACTGGCGGCCGCCGGGTGGACCTGCACAGCCACACGTTCTTCAGCGACGGGCAGCTGTCGCCGGAGGAACTGGTGGACCTCGCCGTTTCCCGGCAGGTCGTCACGCTCGGCGTCACCGACCACGACACCGTGGAAGGGATCGCGCGCGCCCTTGCCGCGGGTGAGGGCCGGCTGCGTGTCGTGCCCGGCATCGAGATCTCGTCTTCGCTCGACGGCCACGACCTGCACATCCTCGGGTACTTCATCGACTCGCTGAGCGAGTCCCTGCTCGCGCGCCTCGCCTCGTTCCGCGACGAGCGCCGCCAGCGCGCGCTCGCGATCATGGCGCGGCTGGAGCAGCTGGGCGTTCCCGTGGACGAACACGCCGTGTTCGCCGCGGCCGAGCCCGGAGTGGTGGGCCGTCCGCACGTGGCGCACGCCCTCGTCCGCGCCGGGCACGTGCCCAGCGTGGACGTGGCATTCCAGGCTTACCTCGGAGCGCGCGGCGCGGCGTTCGTGCAGCGCCCGGCGTTCCACTCCGAGGACGCCATCGCCTGCATCCGCGAGGCGGGAGGGGCCAGCGTGCTCGCCCACCCCGGCGCGCATCTGCCGGTCACGCTCGTCGAGCGCCTGCGCGAAGCCGGGCTGGACGGCATCGAGGTGTGGCATCCGGTCCACGGCCAGAACGCCGTGCGCCACTGGCGCGAGATGGCGCAGAAGCTGGGCCTGATCCCCAGCGGCGGCTCCGACTTTCACGGGACGCACCGCGGCGCGGGGCTGGGCGACATGCCCGTGCCCGAGCGCACGGTCGAGGCGCTGCACGAGGCTTCGAGGCGTTGACGATGGCGAGGCGCGGCGACTAACCTGCGCTCGTCCTCGTTCCCACCCCGTCGGAGAGCTTCCCATTCGCCGTTCCCTTTTCGTCGTCGCCGCCGTGGCCAGCCTTCTGGCGCCGGCCCGGCCTTGCGCGGCCGATGCTCCCCCGACCGGTGTCGCCGCGCATTCCCTTCCGGCCTGGTGGGCCGGCACTGGCCGGCCGGGCTGGTACGCCGATGCGATGCAGTTGCCGGGCATGCCGTGGACGATCGCCGGTCTCACCATGGGCGCGTGGAGCGTCGAGGACCCCTTCACCGTGGGCGCGGTGCCGCCCGGCATTCCCGAGGCGCAGGCCCCGCTCGCGTGGTACGACAGCACGCGCATCGTGATGGGCGAGGGCGCGGCGTGGCGAGGATTCGGCGCCCCGGTCGCCAGCGCCGAGGGCAGCCTGCGGCCGCCGGGAGGGAGCAAGCCGCGCGCGGTCTACTCCATGGCGAGCGGCGATGGCGGGCTGGAGCGCAACGGCATCCTGGTGTCGCGCGGAGACGAGCGATCGTGGCTGCACGCCGGCGCGGTGGCCGGCAAGCGTTCGGGCTCGGGCGCAATGGGACCCGCGGGGGACCACCTGTGGGCGGTCACGAGCGGCGCGCGGCGCGGCGACCACGTCTTCTCGGGCAGCTTCTCGCAGCGCGGTCTGGGCGAGTCGCTCCGCAACAGCGACGCCACGTTCGGCGAAACCGCGCGCGGCACGGGAGGAAGGCTCGGCTGGGAGTGGAGCCGCGAGGGACGCCGGGCGGGTCTGTCGCTCGAGCGCTCCCAGGACATCCGCACGTCGTTCGCTCCCTACTTTCCCAGCCTGTACTCGCGCCGCGACGCGTGGCGCAACGGCGCGACGCTCACGCTCGGGCGCGAGATCGGGACGCGCTCGCTGGACTGGAAACTGTCGTGGAGCGAGTCCTACGCGCGCCGCGTGTTCATCTCCTCGCTCGACTGGGAGGCGTGGGACCACACCGCCTGGAGCGCCGTGCGCGTGAAGTCACCGCTCGCCGGAGGCACGGCGGAAGCCGCGCTGGGCGGCGGATTCGACGCCGCCATGGCGAGGAAGAGCGAACGCTGGCAGCTCGCGCCCTCGTTCGTGTGGCGGCGCGAGTGGGACGCGACGCGCGTGCGGCTGTTCGGCGAGCGCACGTTGAACCCGGTCTGGGCGGACCTCACCGTGCCGGCGCTGCAGGCGCCGTTCATGCAGGACTGCTGGGTGGGCGGAGTCGAGGCCGGGCGCGGTGCGATGGTCGCGAGCGTGATGGGCGGCCGGGTCGGCGGGCGCGCGACACTGCTGCGCTACCCGATCCGCGACGTGCCCCTGCGCGGGCTCAGCTGGCAGGCCGATCCCGAGCCGTATGCATTCCTGCTCGCCCAGGCCAGTGGCGATTGGAACTGGCGCCTGCTGGGCGCGGACGCCCGCGGCTACCTGCTCGCGCGCGACGCGAGCCCGCGGCAGCCCAACGTGGATCCGGGAGTGGGCGGCGCGTTCGGGATCTCCTCGGCCTACCGGCTTTTCAGCGGTGACCTGTCCGGGCGCATGCGCCTCGAGGCCGCGTGGGTGGGCGAACGACACACCGACGCCCGAGACAGCCGCTTCGAGGACATTCCGCTCGCGGGCTATGCCACCTTCGCGGCTTCGGCGAGCGCCAAGGTGGGAGACGTTTCCATGCTGTTCCGCCTGGACGGTCTCGAGCAGGAGCCGCACCCGCAGACCTGGCTCGATCCCGCCTTCGACGAGCCCACGCTGGCGCGCGACAGCGGCCGGCGCTTTCGCTTCGAGCTGAGCTGGCCGCTCTTCAATTGACCGGGGCGGCGCCCCGCGTCGCTTCGTGACTCCCGCCCCCCGGGACCGATCATGTTCGATCTCACTCCGGGCGAAAGACGCGGGGCGCTGCTCCTGCTGACCATCGTGCTGATCGGCGCGGTGTGGGACCTGGCGCGGACCGATCCGCCCATGGCGCCGCCCCTGCGCGAGCGCCCCGGAGCTTTGGCCGGGATTCCGCCCGGTCCGGCGCCCGCGCCCGGGGGCGCCGAACCCTCCCCGGCGCCCGCGGGCCCGGTGGACCTGAACACCGCCACGCCCTCGCAGTTGGACGCCCTGCCCGGGATCGGGCCGGTGCTGGCCGCCCGGATCGTCGAGCACCGGCGATCGCACGGCCCGTTCGCCGGGGTGGACGAACTTCTCGCGGTGCGCGGGATCGGGCCGCGATCGTTCGAGCGGCTGCGCCCCCTGGTCACGGCCGCCCGGGCGGGACGCACGCGCGCGGGCGACTCGCTGCAGATCGCACGGCCTCCGTCCCGGTGACCATGCAGTTTTCGCTTCAGTCGCGAGGGCGCCCCTCCCGATAACCCCGGCGGGTCATGCCGTGCTTGCACTTGCGCTTGGGGAGTGCGGGCAGGTTGCACGGCACGACGATTGCGGACGGGCCCGGGGCTTCGCGCATGCGCGACCTCCGCGCGCGGATCGCAGGCAGGCGGCCCGAACCCTCTCTCGGGATGGACGACTTGGTCGAAGACATTGGACAGAAACTTCTCGAAGCACAGCTGATCGACGCGAATGCGTTGACGAAGGCCGCGCTCCAGCAGAAGACCGCTGGCGGCACCGTCACGGGCAATCTCGTCAAGATCGGCGCGCTCTCCGAGGAGGCGCTGCTCGACTTCCTGTCGAAGCACTACAACGTGCCGGCCATCGACCTCAAGGGGTTCGAGCCGGACGTGACGCTGACGCGCCTGATTCCCGGTGACGTGGCCACGAAGTTCATGGCGCTCCCGGTGTCCAAGAGTGGGCGCAAGCTCGTGGTCGCGATGGCGAACCCGTCCAACATCTTCGCGATCGACGACATCAAGTTCATCACGGGCTACGAGGTGGAGCCCCACGTCGCCTCCGAAGCCGGGGTCAAGAAGGCACTCGACCGTGCCTACGACTCGGCCGGCACGATGGCCGACGTGATGAAGAACATGGAAGAGGACCTGGACGTCGTCGACGAGGAGGAGGTCGCCGCCGAAGCCGAGGCGGGAATCGGCCAGGTCAATGACGCCCCGATCGTCAAACTGGTCAACTCGCTGATCGCGGACGCCGTGCGAAAGGGCGCCTCGGACATCCACATCGAGCCGTACGAGAAGACCATGCGCGTGCGCTTCCGCATCGACGGCGCGCTGCAGGAAATGATGGCGCCGCCCTACAAGTTCAAGGCCGCCATGACGTCGCGGCTCAAGATCATGGCCGACCTCGACATCGCCGAACGCCGCGTCCCGCAGGACGGCCGCATCAAGATCAAGGTCATCAACCGCACGATCGACCTTCGAGTGAACTCGCTGCCCACGATCTTCGGGGAGAAGATCGTCATGCGAATCCTCGACAAGACCAACCTGAACATCGACCTCGAGAAGCTGGGTTTCGAGCCGCAGTCCATGAAGGACTTCATCGGGGCGATCCTGAACCCCTACGGCATGGTGCTCGTGACCGGCCCCACCGGCTCCGGCAAGACCACCACGCTCTACTCGGCGCTCTCGCGCGTGAACACGCCCGAGGTGAACGTGATGACCGCCGAGGACCCGGTCGAGTACAACCTGGACGGCATCAACCAGGTGCTCGTGAACGACTCGGTGGGGCTGACGTTCGCCGCGGCGCTCAAGGCGTTCCTGCGGCAGGACCCCAACATCATCATGGTCGGCGAGATCCGCGACATCGACACGGCGGGCATCGCCACCAAGGCGGCCCTCACGGGGCACCTCGTGCTGTCCACGCTGCACACGAACGACGCGCCCAGCGCCATCGGCCGTCTGATCGACATGGGCATCGAACCGTTCCTCGTGGCCTCGTCGGTCAACCTGATCCTCGCCCAGCGGCTCGTGCGCAAGGTGTGCGCGCACTGCCGCAAGCCGGTCAAGCTGACTCCCGAGCTGCTCGACGAGCTGCAGATGGATTCGGCGGACGCGGACAAGGCGAACATCGTGGAAGGCGAAGGCTGCGTGGAGTGCAACAACACGGGCTATCGCGGCCGCGCCGGCGTCTACGAAGTGATGGCGATCACGCCCATCCTGCGCGACCTCATCCTGCAGCGCGGATCGGCGATCGAAATCAAGCGCGCGGCCATCGAGGGCGGAATGCTCACGCTGCGCAGGGACGCACTGGAGAAGCTCAAGCGGGGAATCACGTCAGTCGAGGAAGTGCTCAAGGAAACGGCTGCCGACAAGCTGTAGAACGGCCCACGGTAACGCCCCACCAGGAGAGGGATTCATGCCGGAACTGACTCTGCGACAACTGCTCGAGGACATGGTCCAGCGCAAGGCGTCGGACCTTCATGTCACCGCGGGCGTGCCGCCCGAACTTCGCATCGACGGCGCGATCACGCCCACGGAGTACGAGAACCTGTCGCCCGAGAAGTGCGCCTCCCTGGCCTACAGCGTGCTCTCCGACGACCAGCGCAAGCGCTTCGAGACCACCAAGGAACTGGACTTCTCGTTCGGCGTGAAGGGGCTGTCGCGGTTCCGCGCGAACGTGTTCCTTCAGCGCGGCGTCGTGTCCATGGCGATCCGTCAGATTCCCTACGAGATCCTGCCCATGGAGCAGCTGGGGCTTCCGCCCGTCGTGCGGGAGTTCACGAACCGCCAGAAGGGCCTGATTCTCGTGACCGGCCCGACCGGCAGCGGCAAGTCCACGACGCTGGCGGCCATGCTCGACAAGATCAATGCGCATCGTCAGAGCCACATCATGACGATCGAGGATCCGATCGAGTACATCCACCACCACAAAAAGTGCATCGTGAACCAGCGCGAGATCGGCGCGGACACGTCGTCGTTCCCGACGGCGCTCAAGTACGTCCTGCGCCAGGACCCGGACATCATCCTGATCGGTGAAATGCGCGACCTCGAGACCATCGAGGCGGCGCTGACGATCGCGGAGACGGGCCACTTGGTGTTCGCGACCCTGCACACGAACTCCACCTACGAGGCGGTCAACCGCATCGTGGACGTGTTCCCCGCGGACCAGCAGAAGCAGATCCTGACGCAGCTCGCGTTCTGTCTCGAGGGCGTCATGACCCAGCAGCTGGTCCCGCGCAGCCGCGGCACGGGCCGCGTCCTGTGCGCGGAGGTTCTCGTGTGCACGCCGGCCATCAAGGCCGTGATCCGCGAGGGCAAGATTCACCAGATCTACAGCCTGATGCAGGCCGGCCAGAAGTACGGCATGCAGACGATGAACCAGGCGCTTCTCACGGCAGTGCTCGACAAGCAGCTCACGGGAGAAGACGCCCTCGAACGCAGTATGGATCGCGTGGAACTGGAAGGGATGCTTCAGAAGGTCCTGCGCGCGGCAGCCTAGGAGGATTCCATGGCGGTGTATGTCTGGAAGGGTAGGACCCTCGCGGGTGAACCGCAGACGGGCGAGATCGAAGTCGGACGCCAGGAAGACGCCCTGGACGCGCTGCGCAAGAAGCGCATCCTGGTGACTTCGCTCCGCGCGAAGGGCTCGGGCATGACCATGCCCCAGTTCGGCGGCGGCGGCGTCAAGGTGAGCACGAAGGACCTGGCCATCTTCACGCGGCAGTTCGCCACGATGATCTCGGCCGGTCTGCCGCTCGTGCAGTGCCTGGACATTCTGGCGAAGCAGTCGAGCAAGCCGGCATTCGGCAAGGTGATCGGCGAGGTGACGCGCGAGGTGGAAGCCGGCGCGACGCTGTCCGACGCGCTCGGCAAGCACAAATCGGTCTTCGACGACCTGTTCCGCAACATGGTCGCCGCCGGCGAGGCCGGCGGTGTGCTGGACGAGATCCTCATGCGTCTGGCCACGTACATCGAAAAGGCGGACGCCCTCAAGCGCAAGGTCCAGAGCGCCATGGTGTATCCCGGCGTCGTGCTGACCGTGGCCCTGGGCGCCACCTGCTTCATGCTCATCTTCATCATCCCGACGTTCGCCAAGATGTTCACGGACTTCGGCGGGGAGCTGCCGCTGCCCACCAAGATCGTGCTCGGCATGTCGGGATTCCTGACCTCGTGGTGGTGGGCCATGCTGCTCGGCGCCTTCGGCGCCGTCGTGGCGGTCCAGCGCTACTACGCCACCGAGAACGGGCATCGCGCCATCGACGGATTCATGATCAAGGCGCCGGTGCTCGGCGACGTGCTGCTGAAGGGCGCCGTCGCGCGCTTCACGCGCACGCTCGGCACGCTCATCTCGTCGGGTGTTCCCATTCTGTCCGGCCTCGAGATCACCGCCCGCACCGCGGGCAACAAGGTGATCGCCGAGGCGATCATGAGCGCGCGCGCCTCGATCCGCGAAGGCGAGACCGTGTCCGCTCCCCTGAAGGCCTCGGGTGTGTTCCCGCCCATGGTCACGCAGATGATCTCCGTGGGCGAGCAGACCGGCGCCCTGGACGAGATGCTCACGAAGATCGCCGTGTTCTACGAAGCCGAAGTGGACACGGCCGTGGACACGCTCACGTCCATCATCGAGCCGATCATGATCGTCGTGATGGGCGGCATCGTGGGCGGCATGGTCGTTTCCATGTACCTGCCGATGTTCAAGCTGATCAGCGTCGTGGCGGGCGGCAACTGATGACCGCAGCCGCCGGCACGATCGTGCGTCCGCTGGCCGGGCTCGACCCGGTCGCCGCGGAGGACCAGGGCTGGAGCGCGCTCCAGCACCTGGTCCTGGCACGCCTGCTGGTGGCGGCCCTCGCGCTGCCGTTCGGCATCCTGCTGCGCCCGGACGTCACGGTGCAGCCGGTTCCACTGCTGGCGGCATCGCTGGGCGCGGTCGTCGCGATGTCCCTTCTGTTCGGCGGACTCACGCGGCTCCGCCGCGGGCTCACGGCGCAGGTGGCCGTGCAACTCGTCGCGGACCTCGTGCTCGTCGCGTGGCTTTCCGCCCAGACCGGCGGCCGGGACAGCCAGTTCGTGCTGTTCTTCGCGCTGGTCGTCATCATGGGCGGAGTGCTGGGACGGCTGCCGGGCGGGCTTCTGGCGGCGGCGGGCGCCTGCGTGGCGTTCCTGGCGCAGCCGTGGATCACCGGCTGGCTCGGCGTGCCGCCTGCATCGACGGCGGCGCAGCCGCGGCCGGAGATGCTCGTCGCGTTCCTCACGATGGTGGGAGTGCTCGCGGGCGTGCTGGGCGACCGGGTGCACCGGACGCGCGGCGACCTCGAGCGCACCGCGCGCGAGCTGGACCGCGTGCGCATCGACAACGACGTCGTGCTCCGTCACCTGGCGACGGGCGTGTTCACCGTGGATTCCGCCGGGGTCGTCGGCTACCTGAATCCGGCGGCCGAGCAGGTGCTGGGCGCGCGCGTCATGGAGACGCGCGGCCGTCACGTGAGCGTGGCCCTGCCCGAGCGGCTGAGCGCGCTGCGCGACATCGTGCTCGAGACGCTGCAGTCGCACCGCGGCCGGGCGCGCGCGGAGCTGCTGATGCGCACGGCCTCCGGGCGCCCCCTGCCCGTGGGCATCTCGACCAACGTGCTCATGCACCAGGACGAGATGACGGGCGTCGTGGCCGTGTTCCAGGACCTGACCGAAGTGCGCGACATGGAACGCCGCGCGCGCCGCAACGAAACGCTCGCCGAGGTGGGAGCGCTCGCGGCCGGCATCGCCCACGAACTTCGCAACGGGCTCAAGCCCATCGCGGGATCGGTGGAGTACCTGCAGCGTGAGCTCCAGCTGGAAGGGGAGGAGGCGCAGCTGATCGACCTGATCGCGCGCGAATCCAACCGGCTCAACAAGTTCGTCACCGACCTTCTGTCGTACTCGCGCGAGCGGGATCTGGGGCTGGTCCCCATGGACCTCGACGAGCAGCTCCGCGACCTGGTCAACGCGCTCGCCCACGATCCGCGCCGGGGCACCGGCGTGCAGGTGCGGCTCGAGGGCGGCCCGGGTTCGGCGTGGGTCTCGAT
>JADLGX010000434.1 GCA_020849095.1 Candidatus Eiseniibacteriota bacterium | reverse complement strand
TGCGCGCCGCTCGTGGTGCTGGCCACGTGCAACGCCTCGATCGGCTCCAACCTCGGGCACGAGAGCGTCTACGGCATCGCGAGCGGGTTCCTGTCGGCCGGCTCGCGCGCGGTCGTGTCCACGCTGTGGGATGCCGATGACCGCATCACCGCCCGCTTCACCCGCCTCTTCTATGGAGAGCTCGAAAAGGGGGAGACGGCCGGGCAGGCCCTGCGCCACGCGCAGCGCACGCTGGCCGCCGATCCCGCGACGCGCTCCCCGCACTTCTGGGCGGGATTCGTGCTGGTGGGCGACCCGGCCCTGCGCATGAAGGTCACGAGGCGCTGACCGCGCCGCTCGACATCGCCCTGCCGCGCCCGTAACTTTCGCCATTCGCCGCATCACGATCACTCTGCCCGGCGCCGGTCCACGCGCCCGATCGGACGTCGCATGACCGAATCCTCGTCTCCCTTCGCGCAGCTCGGCGTCCCGCCGGCGCTGGTCGCCGCGATCGCCAGGCAGAACGCCACCGAGCCCACGCCCATCCAGACGGCGGCGATCCCGCCGCTGCTCGAGGGCAAGCACGCGGTGCTCAACGCCGAAACGGGCACCGGCAAGACGCTGGCCTACCTGCTGCCGCTCTTCGCCCGGCTCGACCTCACCGCGGCCGCGACGCAGGTGATCATCCTGGCGCCCACGCACGAGCTGGCGCTGCAGATCCACCGCCAGTGCACGGACCTGGCGCAGTTCTCCAAGATGGCGGTCAAGTCGCTGCTGCTGATCGGCGGCACGTCGGTGGAGCGCCAGGTGGACAAGCTCAAGAACAACCCGCACGTGGTGGTGGGCTCGCCGGGCCGTGTGCGCGACCTGATCAGCACGCGCAAGCTCAAGCCCGCCGGAGTGCGCGCGGTGGTGTTCGACGAGGCCGACCGGCTGCTGGTGGGAGAGACGCTGGTGGTGATCCGCGCCATTCTCGCCGCGTGCCCCAAGGGCCCACAGCTGGTGTTCGCCTCGGCCACCGAGCAGGCCGAGGCCAGCGCGATCATCGCCGAGCTGTCGCCGGGCGCCGAGGTGCTGCGCCCGGGCACGGCGGCGGTCAACGAGAACATCGCGCACGTCTACCTGGTCTGCGAGCAGCGCGACAAGCTCAAGTTCCTGCGCCAGATGCTCAACGCGCTCGAACCGCCGCGCGCGCTGGTGTTCGCCAACGACAACCAGCTCGCCGAGCGCGCCACCGCCGACCTCGACTACCACCAGGTGCCGGTGACCGAGCTGCACCCGGACTTCGGCAAGCTCGACCGCAAGCAGGCCATGGACGACTTCCGCGCCGGCCGCGCGCTGGTGATGGTGGCCTCCGACATGGCGGCGCGCGGGCTCGATTTTCCGGCGGTGACGCACGTGTTCAATCTCGACGCGCCCATGCAGCCGCGCGCCTACCTGCACCGCGCCGGGCGCACGGGACGCGCGGGCAACAAGGGCACCGCGATCACGCTGCTCACCGAGGACGAACTGCGGCTGGTCAAGCGCTACGAGAAGGACCTGGGCATCGAGCTGCACCGCGTGCGCATGCGCGAGGGGCGGCTGGTGCCGGTGGGCGGACCTTCGGCGGACTGAGCCCTACTCGCCGCGGGCGTTGCGGCGCTCGCGCTCGACGAAGCGCAGGTACAGCTCCTCGACCTTGGCGCGCGCGCGCGGCGCCTTGCGCAGGTACTTGAGCGCCGAGGTCATGCTGGGCTCGACGCGGAAGCAGTTGATGGGAACGTCGCGCGCCAGCCCGGCCCAGCCGTGGCGCTCCACCATCCGCGTGAGCATGGCCTCCAGCGTGACGCCGTGCAGGGGATTCCTCGGCTGCGATGCGCTCATGGTGTCGGTTTCCTCGGGAGAGCCCGGCGCCGCCGGAACGGGGAGTGGTGCGCGCCGCGGCCGGCATACTATGCTGCCCGGTGTTCTCCGCGCACGCCGCGGTCGCGACGGCGCATTCTCCCGACCATCTCGGAACGAGCCGACCATGTCCGACGCCATCCGCAATCTCCAGCCCGCCGCGCTGTGGCAGTACTTCGCCGAACTGTCCCGCATCCCCCGCGAATCCAAGAAGGAAAAGGCCGCCGGCGACTGGGTGGTGCGCGTCGCGGGCCAGCTCGGGCTGCCGCACGTTCGCGACCGCGCGGGCAACGTCGTGGTGCGCGTGCCCGCTTCGCCGGGCCGCGAGGGCGTTCCCTCGGTGTGCCTGCAGAGCCACCTCGACATGGTGTGCGTCAAGCGCCCGGGCAAGAAGCACGACTTCGCGCGCGACCCGATCTCGCTGGTGCAGAAGGACGGCTGGCTCATGGCCGACGACACCACGCTGGGCGCGGACAACGGCATCGCGGTGGCCACCAGCCTGGCGATCATGGCCGACAAGTCCATCGAGCACGGCCCGCTCGAGATGCTGTTCACCGTGGACGAGGAGACCGGGCTCACCGGCGCGCGCGAACTGGCGGGCGACGTCCTGCAGAGCCGCATCCTCATCAACCTGGACTCCGAGGACGAGGGCGTGCTCACGGTGGGCTGCGCCGGCGGCGCCGACACGGTCGGCGTGTGGACGCTGGCGATCGACGCCGCCAAGGCGGGCTCGGTGATGCTCGACGTGCGCGTGACCGGGATGCGCGGCGGGCACTCGGGCGTCGAGATCCACCAGCAGCGCGGCAACGCCATCAAGATGCTCGCGCGCATCGTGGCCGCGCTCGAAGCGCTCGACGCGCGCATCGTCAAGATCGAGGGCGGCTCCAAGCGCAACGCGATTCCCGCCGAAGCCTCGGCGCGCATCACCCTTCCCAAGGGCAAGGGGGAGGAGGCCCGCGCCATCGTCGGCGCGTGGCGCGACCGGCTGCGCTCCGAGGTGGGCTCGCTCGAGCCCGGGCTCGACGTGGTCGTGGACACCCCGCGCGGCAAGCCGGGCAAGGTGTTCAAGCGCGCGCTGCAGCGCAACGTGGTCCGGGTGCTGCTGGGCCTGCCGCACGGCGTCTACAAGATGAGCGCCGACATTCCGGGGCTGGTCGAGACCAGCGGCAACGTGGCCGTGCTCAC
>JADLGX010000433.1 GCA_020849095.1 Candidatus Eiseniibacteriota bacterium | reverse complement strand
CAGCGGCCGTGGATCGTCAAGGTGGACATGGCCGGAATGCTGAGCGACATCGCCTTGAACGGCTACACGATCGGCTCGACCCACTACACCAGCGCCTACATCACGGGCGGGCTGTTCAGCCTCGACGGCGTGCATCCCAACGACCTCGCGCACGCCATCCTGGCGAACGGGATGATCGACGCGGTCAACTCGCGGTTCGGCGCCGGGATCCCGCGCGCCAACGTGATGAACTACGCCTCGGGCACGTCCGCGTCGCTGCGGCCGGCGATGGGCGAGAATCCGCTCGAAGGCATGGCCGTCGAAGGGCTGGACGCGGTCGTCCAGATGCTTTCGCGGGGACGCCGCTGATCGAAGTCCGCAGCCACACGAAGGGGGCGGAGCCGGTTGGCTCCGCCCCCTTTCGCATGCTGCGCGCGCCGCGGCTTCAGGGCTGCGCGGGCGGAGGAGCGATCGCCGCGGCGAGGCGCTTGAAGAAGTTCGCGACCTGGTCGTAGTAGCCCGGCAGCAGCTCCGCGCCGTCGTGCCCGGCCGCCGGCATCGTGAACCGGTCGATGATGCTCAGGCTGCGGCGCACCACCTCGCGCGTGGCGGCCGGAGGAGTGACGTCGTCCTTCATGGCGATGACCACGAACAGCGGCACCTGCAGCATGGGCACCGCGGAGAGCGGCTCGTCCTTGCCGTCCACCAGCATGCGGTGGCGGCGGATCACGTCGGGATCGTTCGACGTGCCGTTCCAGCGCAGCTGTTCCTGCGTGGTGCGAAAGAGTCCCTCGCAGGCGATGCCGTCCACGTTGGAGCGCGCCCGCGCGCCGGCCGCGACCGCGACCTGCCCGCCCAGGTCCTGCCCCCACGCGAAGACCGGCCGGCCCGCCGCCTTCTCCCGCGCGAACCGCAGCGCGCCTTCGCCGTCGTTCACCCACCGAGAGGCGAAGATGACGTTGCGCAGCGAGTCGGTCTCTCCCGGCGAACCGGGCCCGAAGTCACGGTAGTCGAACGTCATCACCGTGTATCCGCGCGTCGAGAACTCGCGCACGCTGGGCAGCAGGTCGGCCATGGTGCCCTTGCCGCGCGGCATCAGCACCAGCACGGGCGAGCCCGGCCGCCCCTCGAACCACCAGCCGCTCAGCTCGACCCGGTCACGCGTGGACTCGAAGCGGACTCCGGTGAACGGCACGCCCGCGCGCTTGGGTTCGACCGCGTGCTTGCCGCCCGGCTCCACCGCCCGGGCGGGCACGGCGAAGGCCGCGCCGAGCATTCCCACGACGAGCGCGCCGAGAATCGCGCGCCGCGTCACGACACGCCCAGCCTCGCCCAGATCTCCTCGCGAACGAGTGCGGGCGGAATCGTGCCGCTGGCCAGCAGCGCGCCATGGAACTCGTACAGGTCGAACTTCGAGCCCATGCGCTTCTTCGCCTCGTCCCGCAGTTCGGTGATCGCCAGCTTGCCCACCAGGTAGCTCATGGGCTGTGTGGGCGTCATGCAGTAGCGGTTCACCTCGGCCTCGGCGTTCGCGCGCTCGAGCATGGCTTCGGTGACGAGCATCTCGACCGCCTCGTCCCACGTCATGCGGCCGCTGTGCAGGCCGGCGTCGATCACCACGCGGCAGGCGCGCCAGACCATGTTGCGCAGCTGGAACAGCCGCGTCAGCGGGTCCGACGTGAAGAAGCCCTGCTCCCACATGAGGTCTTCGCAGTACAGCGCCCAGCCCTCGGCGAACACGTCGCTGGTGCCGATGCGGCGGAGCCGCGTGGGTGCCAGGTTGCCGTGGCACATCTGCAGGTGGTGGCCCGGATACGCCTCGTGCAGCGCCACCAGCGGCAGCATGGGCGTGCAGTGCGCCGCCAGCTGCGCGGCCTGCAGCTCCTTGGACTTCCGCAGGTCCACGGGCGTCACATAGAAGAGTCCGGCGGGCTCGGAGTCGAACGGCGCCGGCGCCTGGTACAGCGCGTACGGCGTGGTCGCGCGCTCGAAGAGGGGCGTGTCGAGCACCTCGAGCTTTTCGCCGCGCGGCATCGGCGCCAGATGGCGGTCGATCACGAACTGCTTGGCGCGCTCCATTTCGGTGACGTAAGCCTCGCGCAGCCAGTTGGACTCGGGATGGCGGCGCTTGCCCTCCTCGACCAGCTCGCGCCAGCTCTTGCGCCCGTCCACGCGGCGCGCTTCCTGTTCGAGCAGCACCCGCGTTTCGGCCAGGTGCTCGCGGCCGAGCTTCTCCAGCTCGGCGCAGGTGAACGGCAGCAGGTGCTCGCGCTCGAGCTTGTAGTTCATCCAGCGCTCACCGATGGCGAACGTGCCGCCCGCCTTCTCGCGCAGGCCCTTGTCGAGCAGATCGTGAAAGCGCAGGAATCCCGTGCGCGCGCGGCTGCCCGCGTGCTCGAGCCGCTCGGCCTCGCCGGGGAACTGGCGCAGCAGCTGGCGCACGACGTCGTCCACGAAGCCCGGGCCCTGCGCCGCCATTTCGAGCGCGGTCTCGAGCAGCACCGGGGGCACCACGTCGAGGTTGCGGCCCGCCGACTCCAGATAGTCCGGAATCGCCATGAGGCGCGACACGGCCGCTTCCTTGCGCTCGTCGAACGGCGCGAAGTTGCGGGTCAGCAGCAGGTGCACGCCCTGGAAGGCGCGCATGAGGTAGATCGCGGGCGTCTTCTGCGGCACGCGGATCTCCTCGAGATCGGCGCGCAGCGCGGCCACGCGCGAGCGCAGGAGCGCGTAGTCCGAGCGCGACTCCAGCGGCAGCTCGTCCCACGGCACCGACGCCACGAGGCGCTGTTCGAGGTCGCGCAACCACGCCGCGCGCTCCTTGAGCCCTTCGGGAGAGTCGTCGGGCAGCAGGTGGTCGTAGTCGTGGATGCCGGCTTCGGTCGCGGCCACGGGATGGTGCTTCATGAAGAGTTCGACGAACTCCTCGCTGAGCGCCGTGAAAGTCTTGAGCGTTTCGATCATGGAAATCCGTATCCGAGGGAGAAAGGCGACCGGGCCTCCGCTGGTCGCGCGGGCTGCAGGCAGCCCGCAGGCGGAGACCCGGTCCTTTTATCGGCTCAGGCCTCTGTGGCCTTCACCCGTGGCTCTCAGCCCCGGGTGACGTTCGCAGCCTGCTTGCCCTTGGGTCCGGGCACCACGTCGAACTCGACGCGATCCCCTTCCGCCAACGACTTGAAGCCGTCGCCCGTGATGGCCGAGAAGTGCACGAAGACATCTTCGCCGCCGTCCGTCTGGACGAAGCCGAAGCCCTTCGCATCGTTGAACCACTTCACCGTACCACCCATGCGACCTTCGCTGGGTCCCGTCGGGCCGGACGAGCGTCCCTGCGACCGTCCACCGCCGCCGCCATGGCCACCGCCATAGCCGCCGCCGTGTCCGCCGCCATGCCCCCCCCGCCCGCCGCCACCGCCACCGCCGCCACCGGAACCGGGGCGCGAGCCGGAGAAGCACTCGCGGCACAGCACCGGGCGGCCCGACGTGGGCTGGAAGGGAACCTGGGTGTCACGGCCGCACTGCGAGCACACGGCCGGGAACATCTGCTTGTTCGACTGGCCGTACCCGCCCCCGCCACCGCCGCCGCCGTGCGAGTCCCCACGTCCTGCCTTGCGCGCGTCACGGCAAGCCTTGCAACGCGTCGGTTCGTTCGTCAGTCCCCGTTCGTGATAGAAGGCCTGTTCGCCCGCCGAGAAGATGAACTCCTGACCGCAATCCACACAGGTGATGCTCTTGTCTTCACCGGTAGCCATGACGATCTCCGACGGCCTCCTGGCACTGCGGGACACTGGGACAGTGGGCCAAACACGAATGCCTCAGCGTGCACCCGCTGAGGCGACTCAGGCGACGAGAACGATGAGTGACTCGGCCGATTGAAGCAGGATGGAGCAGGTTTCCACGGTCACCGACGCACCCGACTCGACGGACTAGGACCCACGCACGGACGAACTGCCGCGGAAAGTATCCGTTGGGCGTCAGAACGATGTCAACGGGTGAAGTGGCCCCCGGACGGCTCGTTTCCGAGGTTTCGGGCGATCGCCGCCGACCAGTCCAGGTCCCGGTACACGCTGCGGGACTGCACCCCGGCGTACACGTCGAGGACGCTGCCGAAGTCCAGCATCCAGTGCCGCTTGCCGTACGACGGAAACAGGTCGTGGACGATGACGTTGGTCATCATCGAGGCGGCGAAGGCGAACACGACCCCGTCCCGCCCCTCGGCGGCGGCGGCCACTTCGTCCCGGACCCGGTCCAGCGCCAGGTAGCAGTTGAGCGCCGGGATCTCGATGTAGCGCTCGATCGGGAACACGACGCCGTCGAGCGCCCGCAGGTGGGCCGGACCGATCATGACGACCGGCTTGCGCCGCACCTCGCGGATGAGCGGCCACAGCCGGCCGTCGCGGTTGGCGTAGTGGAACACGTTGGCGTTGCACCACGGCAGGTCCACGCCCGCGCCCTTCAGGTAGCGCCCGATGCGCAGCCCGTCGAGCCCCATGACGCTCGGCTGCATGCCGTAGCGGTAGGGCCGCGGCTGCTCCAGGGTGCGGCGCAGGTCGGCGCCGAGCGCCGGAAAGTACTCGTGCCCGTCGGCGTTGGCGCCCGGATCGCCCAGGATGGCGTACCACTCGCCGTCACCGAAGCGCGTGAACGAGTAGGGCTCGCCGCGCTCGAGCGGCGCGACGAAGTCGGCCAGCGGCGCATCGCTGTAGCGGATCTGGCGCCGCAGCCACCACGAGCGCAGGAGTTTGGTCAGCTTCGACATGCGTCCTTCCGGTGCGGCGCGCGCGGATCGGCGCGTCCGGACGCGGCACGGTAGCCCAAGCCGCGCGGCCGCGCACGCGGCGCGTCAGTCACACGAGGCGCGCGCGCGCGAACGCGGCGAGGCGCCGGCGCACAGCGCGTGCAGCAGGTCGCCCATCACGATCACGTCGATCAGGTTGTGATGGAAGACCGGCGCCAGCGGCCACGGATCGCCGCTCTTCACCCAGCCGTGGTACAGGTCGGGCACCTCGGAGCCGTCCACGTCGCCCACGCGCAGCGGCCTGCCGCAGATGTGGCGTTCGAGCGTCTGCAGCCGGCAGTTGGGCAGGTCGTGCTTCCAGCGCCGTCGCGACGCGTGCAGCAGGTCGAAGTGCAGCGCGGGCAACTGCAGCGTCACGCCGTGCGCGAGCGCGCGCGTTCGCAGCATGGGCGCGTCGAACGTCTTGCCGTTGAACGTGACCAGCAGGTCGTGCTGCTTCGCGTGCTCGTGCACCGCGCGCAGCAGCGCCGGCTCCTCGCCGTAGTGCCGGGCGAAGTACTGGCGCAGCACGAAGTCCTCGCCGTTCCAGTGCATGGTGCCCGCGAGGAAGATGGGATTGCTCGCCAGGCCGCAGGTCTCGAGGTCCAGGAACAGCACGCGGCCCAGCCCGCCCGCGGCGATCGCGAGCAGGTCCGGGTCGCCGGGCGGAGGCTCGGGCAGGCGGCCCCAGTTCGGGCGGCGGCGCTCGACCGTGGATCGCAGCCGCTCGTGCACGAACACCGCGCCGCCCCGCTCGTCCCGCCACTCGCCGCCGGGCAGGAACTCCTCGACGCCGGCGGGCGCCAGCGCGGGCGCGTCCGGCGCGGCGGACTTCCGCGCGCGGCGCCGGGCGCCCGCCTCGGGCGCCCCGGCGTCCGGAACGGGCGCACGGCGTGACCGCACCAGATCCCCGAGGCGGGCGCGCAGCGAGTCGCCCGCCTTGCCGCTCATGCGCGCTCGCTCAGCAGCGCCAGCCGGCGGCTTTCGGTGGTGTAGGGCTCGCGGTTGATGCCGCCCCAGGTTTCGATCACGCGCAGCCCGTGGCGGCGCAGCAACGACGTGAGCTCGGCACAGGTGTAGGCGCGCAGCGCGTATTCCTTGGTCACGCGCGGTCCGCCCTGCGGGTCGATGAGCATCTGGCGCGTGATCACGCGCGAGGCCGCCAGCTCGATGGTGGTCTCTTCCATGAGCAGCGCGCCGTCGTCCTGCTGCGTCCACGTGCGCTGCTGCGGGTGGGTGAGCAGCCAGTCGCGGTTGAGCATCTCGATCAGGAAGCGTCCGCCCGGCTTGAGCGCGCGCGCGATGCCGGCCAGCACGCGCTCGTTCTCCTCGTCGTCGTAGTAGCCAAACGAGGTGAAGAACGAGTACACGCCGTCGAACTCGGCGTCGAACGGCAGCTCGCGCATGTCGCCCGGACGCCATTCGATCTGCGCGCCCGCGGCGCGCCCCTCTTCGGCGGCGATGTCGAGGTAGTGCGTGTTGAAGTCGAGCCCCGTCACGCGATGGCCCCGCATCGCCATGGCGATCGCGTGGCGTCCGTAACCGCAGGCCAGGTCGAGCACGCAGCCCGACCGCGGCACCGCGAGCGCCTGCTCGATGAAGTCCACCTCGGCGGCGGTGCGCTCGTTCGTGAACGTGGGCCGGTAGATGCGCAGGTAGTCGTCGTCGAAAAAGGCAACCGGCCATTCGTGCTGCATGAGCGGGGAACTCCTCGTGGCGGGGGAAGAAGTGCCGGGGACCAGGGCCGCGCGGCGCGAGCGGGCGCCCATGATAGCCGCAGCGGGGCGCCGCGGTCACCGCCGCGGCACCGGGTTTTTCAACCCCTTCGCATGAGCCAGCCCTGCAGCATCGCCCGCGCCGCGGCCTTGCCCGGGATGTCGCGCGCGTTCTTGACGGCGTCCAGGTCCTGCTGCTGCGCCGGCCGGTAGATGGGCGTGCCCACGCACGCCGGGCAGCCGTCGCCGCACGGGCAGCCCACGAGGTGCGCCAGCGACGCCTCGGCCAGCTCGTCGAGCCGGGCCCAGCCCTGCTCGGCAAAGCCGAGCCCGCCCGGGTAGCGGTCGAACAGGAAGATGCCCGGCCGGCCCAGATTGGAGGAATCGATCATGCCGCCCAGGTCCATGGGGTCGCACATGGCGAGCAGCGGCAGCAGCGTGACGAACAGGTTGCGCACGCCGTTGAGCCCCTCCCAGGGATTGAGCCCCGCGCGCGCGAGCCCTCCCCAGCTTTCGGGCCCGGGCGCGAACCAGAAGCCGGCGGTGTCCAGCGTGAGGCGCGGCAGCTCGAGCGGGTG
>JADLGX010000432.1 GCA_020849095.1 Candidatus Eiseniibacteriota bacterium | reverse complement strand
CCGGCCGCAGCGAAGATGCGGTAGTACGGGTACGAGGCGCCCTCGAAGATGCGGAGGACTTCGGAGAACCAGCGACGCTGCGGGTCGTACACCGAACGCACGATGCCGTCGGAGTACATGCAGTTCGCGTCGTCCACCGGCACACCGACGTACACGAGGAACGAGTCCGTCGGAGCGCTCGCGCCGGCCGCCGTGCTCGAGATGTAGTTGCCAGCAGCGACCTGAAGCGGGTCACCGTGGAACCAGCCCGTGCGCGTGGAAGCGGTCGTCGTGATGCTCGTGGACATGCGGGTGCGATACAGGAACGAGATGTTCAGCGGCTGACCGGCCGGCGGCACCAGGTCGCGATACAGCATCTGGTCCCACTGGTCCGCGTAGCCGGGGAAACGCTTGCCCGTCGGGTTGCCCAGGCTGGGAGCGTTGCCGTTGAACTCGAGCGTGGTCTGGTTGAACGGATTGCCGGTGACGGCATCCATGACCGTGTTGTCGCCATGGTGGCGGAGACCGCACCACGCCGACTTCGTGCCCGAGAGAGGCGTCCAACCCACGGCGATACCGGCAGTGGCGCCCGGATCGGCGTGCCACACGCCGACGACGCCGATCGTGCGCTTGCCACCGGCGCCGGCGTTCATGACGTAGTTGGTCTGGTTGCCGTAGTCCAAGCCCCACCACGGACGGCTGTTGTCCGGAAGGGTCAGACCACCCGTGGAGGTGTAGTGACGGCGGTTCGGCCACCAGCCCGTGAGGGAGTCACCGATGCCGTGGTTCGAAAGACCGGTGGAGTGGTCCCAGTCCCAGATCGCGTTGTTCGGATCCGTGGTGCCGGGGTAGTTCACGCCGGTGTAGAGATTCCACCAGTTTTCGGTGGCAGACCAGTGGTCGGTATACGAGTGGCCGAACCAGACGGTGTCAGGATCAGGACCAGCAGACGTGCGCAGGTTGTTCGCACGCGACTTGATCAGTTCCTGCATCATCTTGGCGTTCGCGACCTTGAAACCGGGTTCAGCCGGTTCCACCTGCGCGTACGCCATGTTCGCCACCATCGCGGCCGCTCCAACGAGGAGAAGCAGCGCGACGAACGGCTTCTTCATAAGACTACCTCCATCGTCGCAATGCATGGGCAATGCGAAGTCATCCAGAGATACGGATTGCGAGCGAGGTGTCGCAAAAGCAAATCGCCGGCGGACGCTCCCTGATTTCAGGGTATGAGCATTCCGACGGCAGTGGCTGCACTGCTGAGAGGCCATCCCCCCTTTCCGCTGCCTTCGCCGGCCCTTAGGCAGTTCGAACCGGCTGAAAGCACATAGTGCGCTGATCTCGTAGCGAGCCCGCTCGATGCATTGAACCGCTGCGGTCCACTCATCCAGGGGGCTGCGGAACTCGAGGTGCAAGTGAAGGACGGCTGGGGGACGCCCAGCACTCCTAACACGGGACAAAGGCTAGGCGTCCTTCATGGCTCTGTCAATCCGTTTTTTTGCCTTCCCGGCGGTCATTCTTGGCAGCCAAGGCACGGTTTTGCAATCACCTTGGCGGTTCGGGCTTCTCACGAAACCGCCCCCGGAGAGGGCTGCGGGTCAGCTCGGCAAACGGCGCGTGGATGACTCTTCACTGACCTTTCGGGCATTTCGCCATGCCTGAACCGCGGCGTCGGAGACCTCGCGGAGCGTCATTCCGCTGCGTCGCGAACCCTCCCGAACGCTCTCGAACTCGGGATGAGGACGTTCGGAACCATCCGGGAGCAGGGCGACCTTGACCTGCACGGTTCCCGCGACTGTCTTCACCTCATCCACGCGGCGTTCGAGCTCGATCCGTCGCTCCAGGTGGACGCGCACCCCCAGCGAGTTCGTCTCGGCCAGGATCACGGCGGCAAGATGTTCCGATTTCGTCGGTTCACTCACCACCACCAGCCACGTGCCGGGCCGGCCCTTCTTCATCTGTACCGGCGCCAGCATGGCATCGAGCGCCCCTTCGGCCAGCAGCCGGGGCACGATCTCGGCGAGGAACTGCGGATTCTCGTCGTCCACGGCCGTCTCGAGCACCGCCACTTCACGCCCCGCGCCACCGGCCGCGGCGAGCGTCTCGCCGATGAGCAGTCGCAGCACGTTGGCCTGCTCGGCGAACTCGCGCGTGCCGGCGCCGATGCCGGTGCGCTCCAGGCGCATGGCCGGTGGCCGGCCCCAGTCGCGCACGAGTGTGGACAGCAGTGCGGCGCCGGTCGGCGTGACCAGTTCCGCCTCGACCGGGCCCATGACGACGGGGACGCCGCGCAGCAGGTTGGCGGTCGCGGGCGCGGGCACCGGAATGCGGCCGTGCTCGCACATCACCGTGCCCCCGCCCAGCGGCAGCGTGCCCGCTCGCACCTCGTCCACGCCCAGATACTCCAGCCCCACCAGCGCTCCGACGATGTCCACGATGGCGTCCACCGCCCCCACCTCGTGAAAGTGCACCTTCTGGATCGTCGTGCCGTGCACTTCGGCCTCGGCGGCCGCGAGGCGCGCGAAAACCTCGCGGGCGCGCCCTCGCACACCGGCCGACAGGTCCGCGGCATCGAGGATGCTTTCGATGTGGTGCAGGTGCCGGTGGGGCTGCTTGCCCGGTGCATCCACCACCACGTGATGCGCCTGGAACGCGCCGCGCTTCACGACCGCCACGTCAATCGTCACGTTCTCGAGCCGCAGCCGGGCGGGCAGCGCCTGCAGTTGCTCGACGGGCCAGCCCGCCGAAACCAGCGCGCCGAGCGTCATGTCTCCGCTGACGCCGGAGAAGCAGTCGAAGTAGGCGATGCGCACGTTCAGCTCCTTCCGCCGGCGTTGATCAGGTGCGCGGCGTACCCCGCGCCGAATCCGTTGTCCACGTTGACCACGGTGATGCCCGCCGCGCACGAGTTGAGCATGGACAGCAGCGGCGCAAGTCCGTCGAAGTGCGCGCCATAGCCCACGCTGGTGGGCACCGCGATGAGCGGGCGGTCCACCAGCCCTCCCACCACGCTCGGCAGCGCCCCCTCGAGCCCGGCGACCACGACCAGCACGCGCGCGCCGCGCAGGCGCTCGCGGTGCGCGAGCAGCCGGTGAAGTCCGGCCACGCCCACGTCGGCGATGAGTTCGGCGTGGCTGCCCAGGGCGCGCGCGGTGACCAGCGCCTCCTCCGCCACCGGCAGGTCCGCCGTGCCCGCGCACACCACGAGCACGCGGCCCTTGCCTCGCGGCGCGCGGCCCCGCCGCAGCACCACGCAGCGCGCGGCGTCGTGCACCTGCGCGCGCGGGAACGCTTCGGCCAGCGCGATCCGGGCCTCGTCGCTCACCCGCGTGGCCAGCACCAGCCCGTGGCGCTCGAACAGCCGGCCCGCGATGGCGATGATCTGCGCCACGGTCTTGCCCTGCCCGAAGATCACCTCGGGGAACCCCGCGCGCAGCGTGCGGTGATGGTCGAGCGTGGCGAAACCCAGCGGCTCGGGCGACAGCGCCGAAATGCGCCGGGCGGCATCGGCGGGCGTCACCTTGCCGCCGCGCACGCGGCCGAGCAGGGCGCGCAGCTCAGCCGGACGCACGCATCCCGCCCAGGGGAGCGGCCGAAGGCTCGGGCGTGAAGTGCTCCAGCCCGTGCGAGGCCAGCTCGGAAAGGTAGGCCTGCAGCAGCCGCATCATTTCGTCGGCCGAGCGCGTGTGGTTCACCTGCTCGCGCACGCGCGCGCTGTGCGGCAGCCCCTTGATGTACCACGCCACGTGCTTGCGCATTTCCTTGGCGGCCACGCTCTCGCCCGCGGTCCGGACCAGCATGCCCAGGTGGCGCACGCCCGCCTGCAGGCGTTCTTCGGCGGTCGGCGGCGGCAGGTCCTCGCCGCGCTCGACCAGCGCGAGGATGCGCTTGAACACCCACGGATCGCCGAACGCCGCGCGACCCAGCATGACGCCGTCACACCCGGTCGTCTCGAGCATGCGGACCGCATCGGCGGCGCTGCGCACGTCACCGTTGCCGATCACCGGAATTCCGATCGCCTTCTTGGCCTCGGCGATCATGTCCCAGTGCGCGGTGCCCTCGAACTTTTCGGCGCGCGTACGGGCGTGGATCGCCACCGCCGCCGCGCCGGCGCCTTCGAGCGCGCGCGCCACGTCCACCACGTTGCGGGACTGGCCGTCCCATCCCAGGCGGATCTTGGCGGTCACCGGCAGGCTCGACACGGCGCTCATCGCGGCCACGATGCGCTCGATGAGCGGCACGTCCTGCAGCAGCGCGGCTCCGGCGGCGCGCGTGACCACCTTGCGCACCGGGCAGCCCATGTTGATGTCGATGATGTCCGGGCGGCGCTCCGCCGGCAATTCGGACAGCACGCGCGTGGCATCGGCCATGACGGCGGGATCGGAGCCGAAGAGCTGGACGCCGATCGGGCGCTCCTGCGGCTCGAACGCGATGTAGTCCATGGTCGCCTGGTTGCCGCGCACCAGCCCGTCCGCCGACACCATTTCGGTGTACACCGCGGCGGCGCCCTGCTCGCGGGCGAGCTGGCGGAACGGCGAGTCGCTCACCCCGGCGAGCGGGGCGAGCACGAACGGGGACTCGATCTGGACGTTGCCGATCTTCATGAAGCGGACTCCGGAATCAGCCGCGGCGGCCGGCGCGGGATGCGGTGCGGGAAGGTCTGGGCAGCGGCGCGGAAAGATCCTGGCGGCGGGCGAACTCGGCCACGTCCGCGAAGGTGTCGAACGGCACGTGCGGCATGGACTCACGCTCGCACCAGCGGAGCAGGTCGCCCTTGGCCAGCACGGTGTCGGCGGCCCGGGCGCCGCAGCGGTCGGACAGCCCGTCGCCCACGATCACGGTGTGAAAGCCGCGGCCGCGGTAGCGGCGAACGTGCTGCGCCTTGCAGTTGCCGCACGACTCGCACGCGGGATCGGCGAACGGATGTTCCGGCGTCACGCGATCCCCGGCGAACACGGCGCGGTTCGAAGCCCACGGCAGGTCGGGAAAGCCGGCGCGCTGCAGGTGATCGCGCACGTAGAAGTCGAAGCCCTCGCTCACCACCATCACCGAGTCGCCGCGCCCGAGCGCCTCGCGCACGAACGGAGCGAAGTGCGGATCGAGCCGGAACGTGCGCCCGAACTCGAGCGCCTCCTCCTCGGTCGCGGTGACCAGCTCGCACTCGCGGCGGGTCAGTTCGCGGTGGCCCAGACCGCCGGCGAACCACTCGCCCAGCAGGCGTTCGCGATCGTCGTCGCGCCCGGCGGAGAACTTCCGCACGAAGGCCGCGCCGATGTCCTCCGGCGAAATGGTGCCGTCGAAATCACACAGGTAGGCGAACGGCATCGTCAGCGCGATCCCCGCGGCGCGTGCGGCGACGGCGTCGCCGTCTTTCGCGGCGTGGGCGCGACGGAGTTCGAGTGGGCGAACACGTCGCGCGGCGCGCGCGCCCCACGGAGCGCCTGCGCCGCGCGCAGGAACACCGGGTCACGCCCGATCATCACGCGCGCGGCGGAGGCGGCGCCCCGCCGGCGGGCGTGCTCGCGCTCGAGCGCGGCCGTCAGCGCCGGCCGCGCGGCGTCCATTTCGGCCGCGGTCACGCCCGGCTTCTCGGCCATGGCGAACGCGCGGAACTCCAGCCACTGCGCCTCGCTCATGTTCCCGTCCTGCGGATGCGCGGACGCCCAGCGGCCGGCGAAGCGCAACAGCACGCGCTCGTGCTCCAGCGTGCGCACGACCGGGGCGAGCGAGTCGCTCTTCACTTCGATGTCGGGGGTGATGCCGCCGCCGCCGAGCACCGTGCGTCCCATGGCGGTGCGGAACCGCGACGGCGCGGCGACCTTGGCGCTGTCCGCCGCCGTGTCGGCCGGAGCCTCTTCCTCGTCCTCCTCGAACAGGGCGACGCTCGCCTTGCGCGGCTTCTGGATCGAGCGCCCGCTGGCGGTGTAGTAGAGCGCCGTCGTCAGCTTGAGCGCGCCGCCGCGATTGCGGAGCGGATACACGTCCTGCACCGAGCCCTTGCCGAACGAGTTCGTGCCCACGACCAGCGCGCGGTCCAGGTCCTGCAGCGCTCCGGTGACGATCTCGGACGAAGAGGCGCTGCCGCCGTCCACCAGCACCGCCATCGGCCACGCCAGTTCGGCGCGCGCCTTGCCCGCCAGCAGGCGCTTGCCCACGGTGGGCGCGCGGCCCTTGGTGTACACGATGAGCGAGCCTTCGGGCACGAACTGCTGCGCCACGGCGACCGCCTGGTCCACGAGCCCGCCGGGATTGCCACGCAGGTCGAGCACCAGGCTGCGCGCGCCGGCGCGGCGCAGCGAGTCCACCGCGGCGGCGACTTCGGCGCCGGCCTTCTCGGTGAAGTTGGCGAGCCGCAGGTAGCCCACGCCCGGCGCGGCGACGAACGCGTACGGCACCGCGGGAGTCTCGATGTGGCGCCGCTCGATCGTGAAGTCGTGGTCGTCGGGATCCCCTTCGCGGACGATGGTGACCTTCACGCTCGAGCCCGGCTCGCCACGCAGGCGCGACGACACCTCGGGAATGCCCAGCCCGAACGTGGGGCGTCCGTCCACCTGCGTGATGATGTCGCCTGGCAGCACGCCCTCGCTCCACGCCGGCGAGCCCTCGATGGGCGAGATCACGATCGGAAAGCCTTCGTGCAGGTCCACCAGCACGCCGATGCCGTCGAACTCGCCCGCGAGCCGGGACTGCAGCGCGTCGTACTCGCGCGAGTCCAGGTACTGCGAGTAGGGGTCGAGCTCCTTGAGCATCCCGCGCATGCCGCCCTCGATGAGCGGGCTGGGCTCGACCGTGTCCACGTAGTTGGATTGCACGGCGTGCAGCACTTCGACGAACAGGTCGAGATTCGCGTAGAGATCGCCCGACGCCCGCACGCGGCCGGCCCACCAGCCCACGGCGAACAGCGTGGCGAGCAGCGCACCCAGCAGGATGCGGCGACGAATCACGGGACCTCCGGGTTCACAGGACGGGCGCGGCAGCCCGTGGTCGAAGTGCAGGAGTCGAGGGCGGAAACTATAGCATGCGGCCCGTCGGGTCCCGCCCGGCCGAAATCGGGGCGGCGCTCAGCCCCGCACGCCGGCGAGGCGCGGACCGATGACCTCCCAGACGCGAGCCTCGAGCTCGTCGGTCGACACGGTGGCGTCGAGCCGCGACCAGCGCGCGGGGTCCGCGGCGGCCAGCTCCAGATAGCGCTCGCGAACGCGCTCGTGAAAGTCGGGCGGTTCACGATCGAGCCGGTTGGTGGCGCCGGGGGCGGCATGCCGCCGTTCGAGACCCACCGAGATGGGCACGTCGAAGAGCAGCGTGACCGTGGGCACCAGGTGGCCGGTGGCCGAGGCGTTCCAGCCCGCGAGCATGGCGGCATCCAGCCCGCGCCCGCCGCCCTGATACGCGAGCGTGGAGTCGGTATAGCGGTCGCACAGCACGATGCGTCCGGCGTCGAGCGCCGGGCGTATCACGGTCGCGACCAGCTGGGCCCGCGCGGCGACCATGAGCAGCGCCTCGGTCAGCTGCGTCGGACGGCGTTCGTGGTCGAGCAGAAGAGCCCGGATGCCCTCCCCGACGGGAGTGCCTCCGGGCTCTCGAGTGACGAGCGGATCCAGACCCAGCGCACGCAGTCGCGCGGCGAGCCGCGCGATCTGCGTGGACTTCCCGGAGCCCTCGCCCCCTTCGAAGGTGACGAACAGTCCGGGCATGCCGGGTTACTTCTTCTTCGCCGGAGCGACGGCCTTGACGGCGGGCTTCGCCGGGGCGGCCTTCGCGGCCTTCTTGGCCGGAGCGGCCTTTCGGGCGGGCGCCGCCTTGGCAGCGGCCTTCTTCGCCGGCGCCGCCTTGGCCTTCAGGATCGGCTTGGCCTCACGCTTCAGCGTCGGCGCGTACTCGCGCAGGCGCTTCTCGGTGCCCTTGGGATCCTTGATGTACGCCTCGGTCAGCTCGCGCGAGATGTCGTCCGGAATCTGCACCGGGGGCGACTTCTTGAAGTACGACGAGGGAGCGATCAGCGCGCCCTTGATGCCGTGATCCAGCGCCAGCTTGGCGCAGCGCACGGCGTCGATCACGACGCCGGCCGAGTTGGGCGAGTCCCACACCTCGAGCTTCATCTCGAGGTTCAACGGCACGTCGCCGAACGTCGTGCCTTCCATGCGGATGTGGCACCACTTGCGGTCCTTGAGCCACGGCACGTAGTCCGACGGCCCGACGTGCACGTCCTCGGGATCGAGGTCGTACGGAATGTTGCTCGTCACGGCGGACGTCTTGCTGATCTTCTTGGACTCCAGGCGCTCGCGCTCGAGCATGTTCATGAAGTCGGTGTTGCCGCCGAAGTTCAGCTGGTACGTCCGGTCGATGCGCACGCCGCGGTCCACGAACAGGTTCGCGAGCACGCGGTGCGTGATCGTGGCGCCGACCTGCGACTTGATGTCGTCGCCGATGACCGGCAGGCCCTTCTTCTCGAAGCGCTGCTGCCAGTACTTCTCACGCGCGATGAACACCGGGATGCAGTTCACGAGCGCGCAGCCGGCCTCGAGGATCTGCTCGACGTACCACTTCGTGGCCTCTTCGGAGCCCACGGGCAGGTAGTTGATCACGACATCGGTCTTGGTGTCCTTGAGCAGCTTGACGATGTCCACCGTGGAGCCCGGCGCCTTCTCGATGATCTGCGAGAGGTACTTGCCGAGGCCGTCGTGGAGCATGCCGCGCTGCACCTTGACGCCCATCTTGGGCACCTTGGCGAACACGACCGTGTTGTTCGGCCACTGGACGATGGCTTCGGACACGTCCTTGCCGACCTTGTTCTTGTCGATGTCGATCGCGGCGACGATCTCGACGTCCTTGATGTGGTAACCGCCGAGGTTCACGTGCATCAGGCCGGGAACGCGGTCGGTATCCTTCGCGTTCTTGTAGTAGTACAGCCCCTGCACGAATGACGAGGCGCAGTTGCCGACGCCGATGATCGCGACACGTACCTTGTTGCCCATGGACTTCATGCCTCCGTGTTATCGGAATCCGGATCCCGATGGCGGGTGAGTCTGTAGACGTGCGCCATTCTCTGGAACGCGGTCGTGAACGTGAGTGCCACCAGGATCAGCAGTCCGGCGGGAATCACCGGCCCCAACCCTGCAAAACCCATGATGATGATGAGGACGATGCGCTCCGGCCGCTCGAACCACCCGACCTTGCAGTCGAGTCCGAGCCCCTCGGCGCGTGCTCGCGTGTACGACACCATGAAGCAACCCACCACCGCGAGCATCGCCAGGACCGAGATGATGGCCCAGGTCTGCGGCTCCAGCCCGTTCTGCAGGTTGAGGAGCACGCGCTGGGGATTCACCGCCATGTCCACCAGGTTGAACAGGTAGAAGAAGGCGAAACCCAGCAGCAGCGCCGCGTCCGCGATGCGGTCGAGCGCCGAGTCGAAGAACGCGCCGAAGCGCGTGATCGTGTTGGTCTTGCGCGCCAGCTGGCCGTCGAGAATGTCGCACACGCCGGCCAGGCAGGTGATGACCGCGCCCGTGCGGAACCGTCCCATGGAGAACGCCAGCCCGGCGCCGAGGCTGAACACCAGCCCCAGCACGGTGAGGTGGTTGGGGCGCAGCCCGACGGCGGCGATTCCGGACACGAGCGGATCCAGCACGCCGTGCGCGAAGTCCTTGAGCCGGTCCTTGTAGCCGGGAGCTTTTTCCTTGGTCATCGCGTCCGCGCTCATGCTTCCGCGGCCCGAAGGGCACGCGTCCTGCCGCCCAGTACCAGCACCATTTCCCCTCGCTTCTGGTCCTCGCGCAGCGCCGCGCGGACTTCGCGCGCGCTGCCGCGCAGCACCTGCTCGTGCATCTTGGTCAGCTCGCGCGCCAGCGCGATCGGACGTTCCTGCCACACTGCCTCGAGGTCCTCGAGGCAGCGTTCGATTCGATGAGGAGACTCGAACGCCACGATGGTCTCGCGACGCTCCGCGTACTCCTCGAGCAGCCTGCGCCTCGCGCCGTGCTTGACCGGAAGGAACCCGACGAACGTGAACGCGTCCGTCGGCAACCCGCTGACCTGCAGCGCCACCAGCACGGCGCTCGGTCCCGGAATGCTCTCGACGCGGAGGCCTTCGGCCACCGCTGCCCTGACCAACGGAAAACCCGGATCGGCGATGCCCGGAGAGCCCGCGTCCGTGACCACGGCCACCGACTCCCCGTTCTTCAGTCGCTCGACGATTCCGGAGATGCGCGAACGCTCGTTGTGCTCGAACAGGCTCACGAGTTTCGCGGAGATCCCGAAATGGTCCAGCAGTCGGCGCGTATGCCGTGTGTCCTCGGCGGCCACCAGGTCCACCTCGCGCAGGATACGCAATGCGCGCGCGGTGACGTCCTCGAGGTTGCCGATGGGCGTCGCCACCAGGAACAGGGTGCCTCCGCGGCCGGAGGAACGGTATTCGGTCAAACCAAGTCCTTCCGAACGACGGGAAGCCGACCCCGAAAAAGCGGGCCGCAAGTTAGCACGGGGGTCGGGGGGCGTCTACCGGCGGGCCGCACGAGTCCCGCGCCGGCTCCGGCGTTCCCGCGCAGTGTGGTGCGAACACGCACGCTAGCTCCTCGCGGCGGCGACGGCCGCGGCAAAGACCGCGGCGGCGCGCTCCACTCCCGCGTCGTCCACGTCGAGGTGGCAGATGGCGCGAATGCGGCCCGCGCCGAACGCCACCATGCGCACGCCCTGCGCCTCCAGCTCGGCGAGCACGCGGGCGGGATCGAGCGGTTCGGCGAGCGTCGCGATGACGATGTTGGTGTCCGGCTCCTCGACCGCGACGCCGTCCGCGCGCATGCCGGCGGCGAGCCGGCGGGCGCGGGCGTGATCCTCGGCGAGCCGCTCGACGTGGTGGTCGAGCGCGTGCAGGCACGCGGCGGCCAGGATGCCGGCCTGGCGCATGCCGCCGCCCAGGCGCTTGCGCACGCGGCGCGCCTCGCGAATCACCGGCTCGTCACCCACGAGGATGCTGCCGACCGGCGCGCCGAGCCCCTTGGAAAAGCACATCATGGTGGTGTCCGCGCAAGCCGCGAACTGCGCGATGCTCGCCCCGCTCGCCACGCTGGCGTTCCACAGCCGGGCGCCGTCCAGGTGCAGCCCCACGCCGCGGGCGCGCGCCGCCGCCGCGAGCGCCTGCATCCGGGCCAGCGGCACGATCGCGCCGCCGGCGCGGTTGTGCGTGTTCTCCATGCACACCAGGGACAGCCGGGCCGCGTGGTCGTCGGCCGGCCGGAGGGCCGCCTCGAACCCCTCCACGGTCAGCGCGCCCCGCTCGCCGCGGACGATGTGCGCCAGGCAGCCGCTGGTCGAGGCGATGCCCCCCTGCTCGTACAGGAAAATGTGCGACTGCTCCTCGAGCAGCACTTCGTCGCCCGGCGAGGTCAGCACCCGGACGGCGATCTGGTTGCCCATGGTGCCGCTCGGCACGTACAGCGCCGCCGCCTTGCCCGCGAGCGCCGCGCACCGGCGCTCCAGTTCGAGCACGGTGGGATCGTCGCCGAATACGTCGTCGCCCACCGGAGCGGCGGCGATCGCGGCGCGCATGGCGGGCGTGGGGCGGGTGACGGTGTCGCTGCGCAGATCGACGACGGGCGTGCTCATGCGGGTCGGGCCTTGGGTTCGCGGGTGCGGACGGGCGCCTTCCGGCCGGCGCCGGAGGGCAATGGCCGGTGCATCCTACCCGCGCGGCCGCGACATTGGCATCCCCTTCGCCGGGTCGTGACACGATCGTGACGTGACCCGGCGGCGGCCCGTGCGATAACTTGCCTCGCCCGCGTCAAGCCTGTGCGGGCGCCGCTGCGGCACCGAGTCCGTTCGCACACTGCCGCATCGAACGCTGCGGTGCCGGAGTAGCCCCCGAGGGTCATGGTGACCCGCGATGCCCGAAGGAGTGACGATCCCATGCCGTTCGGTTTCGGATTCGATCCCACGTTCATCCTGCTGCTGCCCGCGATGGCGTTCGCGCTGTGGGCCCAGTTCAAGGTGAAGAACACTTACGAGAAGTTCGCCGAGGTGCCCTCCGCGAGCGGCGTGACCGGTCGCGACATGGCGCGCGCCATCATGAACCGCAACGGCGTCTCCGACGTGAACGTCGAGGCGGTCGGCGGCGTACTGAGCGACCACTACGATCCGGGCGCGCGCACGGTGCGGCTGTCCGAAGGCAACTACGGCGGGCGCTCCATCGCGGCCATCGCGGTCGCGGCGCACGAGGTGGGTCACGTGCTGCAGGACAAGCAGGGCTACCTGCCCATGCGGCTGCGCTCGCAGTTCGTGCCCGTCGCCAACCTGGGCAGCACGCTCGCGATGCCCATGTTCTTCATCGGCATGCTGTTCGGCGCCAAGACGCCGTTCGGCCCGTTCCTCATGGACCTGGGCATTCTCTTCTTCGCGGCCGCGGTGCTGTTCCACGTCGTCACTCTGCCGGTCGAGTTCGACGCGTCGAACCGGGCGCTCGCCCAGCTCACCGAGAGCGGCGCGGTGATGCCGCAGGAAGTCGCCGGCGCCAAGAAGGTGCTCGACGCGGCGGCGCTCACCTACATCGCCGCGGCGGCGATGGCGGCGCTCCAGCTGATCCGACTGGTGCTGCTGCGCAACAGCCGGCGCTGACCGCTCCGGCGCACCAAGCAAGAGGCGGGCGCTCCCGAGTGGGCGCCCGCCTCGACTTTTCGTGATGAGGGACCGGTGCGTTACTGCTGCGACACCATGTCCTTGAGTTCCTTGGAGACCTTGAAGACCGGTACGCGGCGCGGGGGCACCGGGACGGCCTCGCCCGTGCGCGGATTGCGCGCGATGCGGGACTTGCGGTCCTTCACGCGAAAGGTTCCGAAGCCGCGGATCTCGATGTGATGGCCGTTGGCCAACGCTTTCGTGACGGCGTTCAGGAAGCAGTCGACGGTTTCCGCGACATCTTTCTTGGTCAGACCCGTGCGCTCCGAGATCTGATCCACGATATCCGCCTTGGTCATCTCCTCATCCTCCTTCACGCCGGCCCGGTCCGAGTGGTGGGCGGCTGGCCTCGAACCGAGGAACGAGGGCGACCGTATCCGGCCCCACGTCACCCTGTCAATCCGTTTTTGTTCAACAGGTTGGGGGACCGGCCCGCGCTCTACGCGAGTTTCTCGAGCCCCAGCGCCCGGCGCCGCGCCCCCTCCATGGGATGGGCGGCCGCCCGGGCCAGCTCGCGCTGGATGGTCGGGCGCCCCGCCGCCACTTCGGCGGCCAGCTCGCGGGCGAACGAGCCGCTGCGGATCTCCTCGAGCATCGCGGTCATGGCGGCGCGGCTGGCCGGCCCGATCACCCGCGCGCCGCGCGAGACGTCGCCGTACAGCGCGGTGCCGCTGATCCCCTGCCGCAGCCCCGGCACCCCGCGCTCGTGCAGCAGGTCGGCCAGGAACTTGAGCTGGTGCACGCACTCCAGGTAGGCGATCTCGGGTGAGTAGCCCGCGGCGGTGAGCGTCTCCCACGCCGCGGTGACCAGTTCGTTCATGCCGCCGCACAGCACGGCCTGCTCGCCGAACAGGTCCACCTCGGTCTCCTCGCGCACGGTGGTGCGCCACAGCCGCGCGCGCGCGCAGCCCAGCCATTCGGCGTAGTCCTCGGCGCGCTTCCACGCAGTGCCGCTGCCGTCCTGGTGCACCGCGAGGTAGGCCGGCAGCCCTTCGCCGCGCTCGTACACCTGGCGCAGCACGCGCCCGGGCCCGGTCGGCGCCACCAGCACCACGTCGGCATCGGGGCGTATCGGCAGCGCGCCGTACAGCAGGTTGAAGCCGTGCGCGAACACCACGCACGTGCCCGCCCCCATCGCCTCGCCCACCGCCGGCCACGCCTGCGGCACGGCCTCGTCGGGCACGAGCATGGCGATCACCCCGGCGCGCGCGGCGGCCTCGGCGGGGGTGAACACCTCGAAGAGCGCCGCCTTCGCGCGGGCCTCGGCGCCGCGTCCCTCGCGCGCGCCCACGATCACGTGGCGGCCGGAGTCGCGCAGGTTGAGCGCGTGCGCCGCGCCCTGGTTGCCGTAGCCGAGAACCGCGACGACGTCCTCACGAGCGGTGCTGTTCATGACTCCCTCTCGAGTGCGAAGCGGAAAAGCGCGCGGCCTCCGGGATCGGTCGATCCGGAGGCCGCGCGCTCGTCACATGTTGCCGGCTCGGCCGCTGGGCCCGCCGCGACTCACTTCTTGCCGAACGTGTAGTCCGACTTCTGCACCAGCACGCCGGCCGAGTTGAACGTGAAGGCCAGGTGCTTGGCGCCGTACACCCACGTCTGCAGCGCGCCGGCCGCGTTGTCGGTCCAGTTCAGCACCTTCTCGGGCGAACCGAGCGCCGCCAGCGTGTTGGCGGCGGCCGTGCCGGCCTTGGCCGCCTTGGCCGTCGCCGCGGGATCCGCCGCCGCCGTGCCGCCGTTCATGGCGAGATACATGAACATCATCTCGGTCATGCGCGTGTTGTTGCCCTGCTTGCTGTACACCGCCGCCATCTGGCGGTAGTAGACCTTCTCCTCGGGCTTGATCGAGATGGCCTCGGCCAGCACCTTCTCGGCCTCGGCGAACTTCTTCTCGTCGGCCAGCACCGAGCCGAGCTGCGAGAGCGCGTCGGAGTCCTTGGGCGTCTTGACGAGCACGGCGCGCCACTGGCCCTCGGCGAGCAGCAGCTCCTGGGCGTTCTGGTAGGCGAGCGCGGCGTTGAACGCCAGGTTCGCGTCGCTGTCCTTGAGCTGGTAGGCCTTGGCGTAGGCGTCGCCGGCGGCCTTGAAGTCCGCCTTCTTGGCGGCGTCCGCCTTGTTGCCCGCGCGCGTGAAGTACGCGTTGCCGAGACCCATGTACAGGTCCACGGCGCCCGGCTCGGCCTTGATGAGGTCGTTGTAGTACGCGATCGCCTCGTCGAGCTTGTTGGCGCCCAGCAGCTGGCCGGCCTTGTTCGCGCGCACGGTCTTGAGCGCGGAAACCAGGTTGGTGTCGCCGGGCACTTCGGTGAGCGAGTTCACCAGCACGGTCTCGGCGCGATCGAAATCCGCCATCAGCGCGTAGGCCGTCGCCAGGTTGCGCAGCGTGGGGGCATGCCCCGGGCGCAGCAGCTTGGCCTGCGTCAGCTTGGTGATGGCGACTTCGTAGCTCTGCTTGGCCTGCGCGAACAGTTCCTTCTCGCCCTCGGTGGGCGCCACGCCGAAGTCCGGGTAGGCCGACTGGGCGGTCTGGATCGCGGCGATGCCGTCGTTGTAGCGCATGGTCCAGTAGTGGTCGCGGTTGGTCTGGATCAGGTCGACCTTCTTCTTGTCGCCCTTGGCCGTGCCGGCCGCGATCGCCTTGGCGAACCACTCGCCGGCGGGCCCGCAGCTGTCGAGCTCGGCGTACGCCCAGCCCAGGTAGCCCTTGGCCTCGAAGTCCGCGTCGTCCTCGGTGGTGCACATCGAGAGCTGGTCCACCGCCTTGTTCATCTCGCGCGTGTAGTCCTCGGTGTTGCCCTTCTCCTTGTCGCGCAGCCCCTGCATGACGTACTGGATGCCACCGGCGCAATGCGGATTGCGCGCGAGCGCGGGCAGCGCCAGCGCGGCGCAAAGGACGGCCGCCGTCCCGGCGGCGAGCAAACGATGTTTCACGGCATCCTCCTTAAAGGGTCAGACCAGGCGGTTGCCGTTGACCGAGAGCCCGAACGTCGCTCCCAGGTACTTGGCCGCCTTGCGAGACGCCATCATGCGCGTCATGAATATCTCGAAGTACTCCATGACGTGCGAAATATTCGAGTCGATCGTCAGTTCCAGCGTGATGTGCTTCCGGTCGTCGTCCACGTTGAGAAAACTCTTCTCCACCGCGTAATTGACGCGATCGTGGATGTCGAAACGAATCATGTCGGGATTGCGCACCCGGGTGCGGTGCACGTCGCTCTTGTCGGCCAGGATCAGGGCCGCCGCCACCGGGTTGACGGCCTCGCCGTCGTTCTCGTGGTGGTTGCCGATGGCCGCGATGACGCGCAGCACTTCGAGGTCGTCCATCCCGAAATCGTTGAGGATCTGCATGGCCATCACCGCGCCCGTCTGGGCGTGGTGGTCGCGGTTCACCGCGTTGCCGATGTCGTGAAGAATGCCCGCGATGGCCGCCAGTTCGCAGTCGCGCTCCGGGTAGCCCATGCGCTTGAGCACGTTGTGCGCGATGCGGCTGACCAGACCCACGTGGCGCTCGCCGTGCTCGGTGTACCCGATCTGCTCCAGCGAGGCGTCGGCCAGCCGGATGTAGTTGCGCACCCGGGGATGGTCGCGGACGAACTCGAAGGTGACCGGTTGGCCCGGAGCCGGGCGGAGTTCCGGGACGGCTTTGAGAGGCGGGAAGCTCATGGTCGCGGGGATTCCTTTGCGGGAACGGTGCCAGTCCCCAGGAGCGGCGGGATCAACGAAGTGCGCCGGACTCTAGGACCGCAAAAGAATGGGCGTCAAGCGGCAAGCCCCGAGGCACAAGGGCGGAACATGTGGCGCGCGTTCGGGTTGAGCGTCGCGACCGAGGCGCCCCCGCCACGGGCGTGACGCGGGCGCGACGACACGGACGGCCCCGTCCCGGATGGGGCGAGGCCGTGCCGTGGTCACCGGCGAAAGAGGAGGGTCATCCGCCGATGTGCTTGCCCCTCGCCGTGTAGTGGGTGTGCAACAGCTCGTGGCTCTTGTGCCCGCACGGGCCTTCGGCGAAGAACTCGCGATACAGCTCCAGGACGGCCGGGTTCTCGTGCGACTTCCGCACGGCGCACCCCTTGTCCTCGGCGTAGATCGCCTTCGCCCGCGCCTGCCGGATCTCCGGCGACGTGGGAATCGGCTGGCCACCACCGCCCAGGCAGCCGCCCGGGCAGCCCATGAACTCGATGAAGTGGCACTCGCTGAACTTGCCGCCCGCGCGGATGTCCTCCATCACCCGCTTGGCGTTGGCCGTGCCGTGCGCCACCGCCACCTTGAGCGTGACCCCCTTGAGGAAGTCGAAGCTCGGGATGAGCGGCTTGAGGATGTCGGGCACCACCGGCGCCACGTCGGCGATCGGCAGCTCGATGTAGCGCACGCCCTCGAACCCGCGCACGGGAACGATGTCCGCGTGCTCGAACAGGCTCTCCACCTTGACGCCGCATACCAGCTCGATCACCGTGCGCAGCGCCGCCTCCATCACGCCGCCGGTGGCGCCGAAGATCACGCCCGAGCCCGTCGCGGACCCGAACGGATCGTCGAAGTCGCTCTTTTCCATGTCGGGCAGGTGGATGCCGGCTTCCTTGATCATCTGCGCCATCTCGCGCGTCGTGAGGCCGAAGTCCACGTCCTTGAAACCGCTCGAAGCCATCTCCGGCCGGTTGCACTCGAACTTCTTGGCCGAGCAGGGCATGAGCGCCACGGTGACGATGTCCTCGGGGTTCAGCCCGTGGAGCTTCGCGTAATAGGTCTTGATGACCGCGCCGAACATCTGCTGCGGGCTCTTGGCGCTCGACAGGTTGGGGATGTACTCGGGATGGAAGTGCTCGAGGTACTTGACCCATCCCGGGGAGCAACTGGTGAACTGCGGCAGCGCGACGCTCTCCTGCTTCACGAGCGCCCGGTGCAGCCGCATCAGCAGCTCGGTGCCCTCCTCGATGATCGTGAGGTCGGCCGAGAAGTTGGTGTCGAACACCTTGTCGAACCCGGCCGTGCGCAGCGCCGTGTTCAGCTGCAGCGTCATGGGCGTGCCGGGCTCGCACCCGAAGCACTCCCCGATGGCTGCGCGCGGGCTGGGCGCGGTCTGGATGACCACGTGCTTCGTCGGATCGTCGATGGCCCGCCAGACCTCGTCCGACGTGTCGTTGGCGTGCAGCGCGCCGGTGGGGCAGCGGTTGATGCACTGCCCGCAGTTGATGCACACGACGTCGGCGAGCGCCTTGTCCAGGTACGTCGAGATGCGCGTTTCGGCGCCGCGCCCGATGGCCTCGAGCACGCCGACCTCCTGCAGGTCGATGCACGTGCGGACGCAGCGGCGGCACAGGATGCACTTGTCCATGTCACGGACGACCGAGTAGCTGGACTCGTCCTTGGGTACGCGTGACTCCTTCACGTGCCCGAAGCGATAGAAGTCCACGCCGTATTCCTTGGCCAGCGTCTGCAGCTCGCAGTTGTTGTTCCGCTTGCAGCTGTAGCACTCGCCGCAGTGCTCGGAGAGCATCAGGTCGAGAATGTGCCGCCTCGCCTGGCGCACCTTGCGCGTGTGCGTCTTCACCTTGAGCGAACCCGTCACCGGGTAGGCGCACGCCGCCTGCAGCGCGCGCTGCCCCTCGACCTCGACCACACACATGCGGCAGACGCCCGCCACGCGCAGGTCGGGGTGATGGCACAGCGTGGGAATGTGCACGCCGACGCGCTTGGCCGCGTCGAGCAGCGTGGTTCCCATGGGCACCTTGATGTCGTGCCCGTCGATGCTCACGCTGACCAGGCCGCCGATTGCCTGCGTTTCGTCGGGAGTCACCGTCACGGGCCGCGGCGCCTGGCTCACCGGCGCCCGGTCCGCATCCGCCAGATCCTGCTTCACGACCGTCATCGCTCACCTCCCGCCAGGCTCGGGGTGCGTCCCAGCACCTCGTCCTGGAAGTGGTCCATGATCGAAAGGAACGCGTTCGGGCTGGACTGCCCGAGTCCGCACTTGGAGGCGAGCTGCATGGTCTCGCCCAGCGCGCGCAGTTCCTTCAGGTATGCCGTCGAGCACTCGCCGCGCTCCAGCCGCTCGATGCCCTCCAGGATCTTCACGTTCCCGATCCGGCACGGCGTGCACTGGCCGCACGACTCCTCCACGAAAAACTCCATGAAGTTGCGCGCCACCGCCAGCATGTCGCGGTGCGGGCCGAACACGATGATCGACCCGCCCGTTCCCACGTCCTCGAACGCGATGCGCCGCGAGAACTGCGCGGCGGGCAGGCACACGCCCGAAGCGCCGCCCACCTGCACGGCCTTGGCGTCCTGTCCGCCCACCTGTTCCAGCAGGTGGCGCACCGTGATGCCGAGCGGGAACTCGTACACGCCGGGCGCGGTGCAGTCTCCCGAGACGCTGAACAGCTTGAAGCCGGCCGACTTCGCGGAGCCCAGCAGGCGGAACGCGTCAGGACCGTTCGCGAAGATGGCCGTGACGGCCGCGAGCGTCTCGACGTTGTTCACCACCGTGGGCTGGCCGAGGAACCCGGTGTCCACGGGGAACGGCGGCCGGTTGCGGGGCTCGCCGCGCTGCCCTTCCAGCGACTCGATGAGCGCGGTCTCCTCGCCACACACGTAGGCACCGGAGCCCATGCGGATCTCGATGTCGAACACGAAGCCCGCGATGCCCCCGATGTCCGAGCCGAGCAGCCCCGCCTCGCGGCGGTGCCGCAGGACGGTCTCGAGATGCGGGCGCAGGTAGAGGTACTCGCCGCGCAGGTAGACGATGCCTCGGGGAGCGCCGATGGCGCGCGCGGCGATCGTCATGCCCTCGAACACCAGCTCGGCGTAGTCCGAGAGCAGCACGCGGTCCTTGAACGTGCCGGGCTCGCCCTCGTCGGCGTTGCAGACGACGTACTTGTGGTCGCCCTCGTTCTTCACCCGTGCGGCTGCGGCGAGGTTCCACTTGGTCGCGGTGGGGAATCCCGCGCCGCCGCGTCCGCGCAGGTTGGAGGCCGCAACCGTGGCGATGATGTCCGCGCGGCTCAGCTTGAGCGCCGCCGCGAGGCCCGCCCCGCGTTCGACCGAGTCGAACGTGAACGGGGTCTTTCTGCTGTCGATGACGTGCATGTCGTGATCCTTTCGCCTAGGCGCCGGAGGCGTGCGCCGGCTGCGCGGCGTGCGCGCCGAAGACCTTGCGGCAGTCCTCGATGATGGCGTGTACCTGGTCGGGGGTGACCCGCGTCCACACGCGGTCGTTCACGAGCAGCGCCGGGCCCTGGTCGCACAGCCCGAGGCAGTTGGCCCACTCGAGGCTGAAGCGCCCGTCCGGCGTGGTCTGTCCGAACGCGATTCCCAGCTCGTTCTCGAGCTGGCGCGCGATGCGCGACTTGCACGCGAGCTCGCACGAGATGGTGCGGCACAGCCGCACCACGAACCTGCCGCGCGGGCCGTGGTCGAGGAACGAGTAGAACGAGACGACGCCGTACACCTCCGCCGGGTGCAGTCCCAGCTCGTCCGCCACCACCTGCATGGCGAAGTCGGGCACCGACGACCAGCGGGCCTGGATCTCCTGCAGCACGGGCAACAGCGACGAGCGCGAGCGCCCGTGCTTATCGACCATGGCGCGGATGTCCTCCTGGATTCTCTGCTGCTGGCTCACGAGCATCGTCACACCCCCTGCTTCTGGAGCAGGTCGCTCACCTTGCGGAGCAGCTCCGCCGGCGCGACCGGCTTCTCGAAGAAGGCGTCCACGGGCACCAGGTCGTCGTCGCGGCCGAAGCTCATGCCGGTCACCTTGCCCACGCTGGTCAGCATCACGATCGGCAGCCGGCGGCCGCTGCGGCGCAGCTCCTGCGCCATCGCGATGCCGTCGTCGGGCTGCTCCATCATCACGTCGAGGATCATCAGCTCCGGCTGGAACGTCTCGATCGCCTTCATGCCTTCGGCGCGTCCGCCGGCCGTGCGCACTTCGTGCCCCTCCTTGCGGAGAAACAGCGAAATCGCGTACGTGATGTCCGGGTCGTCGTCCACTACGAGAATCCTGGCCATGGCTCCTGCCCCTTTCTTGCCTATTCACCGCCCGCCGCACGCCGCCCGGATCAGGCCGCGTGCGCGCGAACGAACTCGATGCGAAACGTGGTTCCTTCTCCTTCCCGGCTCTCCACGGAGACGTGTCCCCCGTAGCGGTCGACCAGCTGCTTCACGATGGCCAACCCCAGGCCGGTGCCCGACTCCTCGATCGCGCGCGCGTTGGGCGCGCGGTAGAACTCGTGAAACAGGTGCGGCAGCGAGGCCTCGGGAATCCCGATGCCCGTGTCGCGCACCGCGAGCCGCACCTGGTCCGCGACTCCCTCCAGCGCCACCTCCGCGCTGCCGGCGGCCGTGTACTTGACCGCGTTGCTCACCAGGTTCACCGCGATGCGTTCGAGGTCGCCGGGATCGCAGTCCACCAGCGGCGGCTCTCCGCTCGCGTTCAGCGTCAGCTGCAGCCCCTTCTCCGCCGCGACGGGCCGGAAGCGCTCGACCACTTCGGCCAGCACTTCGCGCACGTCCACCAGCCGGCGTTCGGGCAGGTTCATCGCCGCCTTGCTCGCCGCCAGGCTGAGCAGGTCGTCGATGAGCGCGTGCAGCGAGTGCAGCCGGCGTTCGGCGCGCCCGAGCAGCTCGGTCTGCTCCGCGGACAGCGGCCCCGCATAGCCCGCCGACAGCGTCATCAGCAGGCTCTCGGTCACGCGCACCGGGGACCGCAGCTCGTGCGTGGTCATGCGCAGGAAGCGCGACTTGTCGCGGTCGAGGTCGGCCAGCAGCTGGTAGGCCTTGGCGTTTTCGATCGCCACCGCGCCGTGCGCCGCGACGGCCTCGAGGAACTCCACGTCGTCCTCGGAGAAGCGGTGGTCGCGCGCACCGTAGGCCCGCAGCACGCCGATGTCGGCGCTGCGCCCGTGAATGGCCACGCTGAGCATGGCGGCGATGCCTTCGGCCTGCACGCGCTCGGCGTGCCAGACGCGCGGATCCGACGCGACGTCGCGAACGTGCGTGACGCCGTCGCGCAGCGTGTCGCGGTCGAGCTGGGACCGCGCGTACTCGCCCGGCACTTCGTCGCGGTAGTCCTGCGACAGCCCCCAGCTGGCGGCGAACTCCACCTGCGAGCGCGCGGGATCGATCAGACGGATGGCGG